>CAZBZH010000218.1:0-7298 GCA_964496265.1 uncultured Acidobacteriota bacterium
TGCCGCATGGGCCTCAGCCTCGAACAGAGCCGCAAGGGCGTTCCACGGATAGCGATCGCTGCCATCCAACTCCGCGGTCGCTCCTGCCAGCAAGCGGTCAGCGTCTCCCGCTGCCTGTATCGCTTGCATGTCCCGGTGCCACGCAAAGTAGGTGGCATCCGGTCCGTCGGTGGACACCTCCCAGCCATGAGGCCCGGGGTCAAGCGATACCTGGAGCGTCTCGCCGTCGCGGTTCAGCACGTAGTCGACACGTCGCACGAAGGCGACCTCATCCTGCAGGTAGCGCCAATCGGTAGCGGTCCAGCTCTCGCGACCGTCGACGCGGACGATCCGGTCGCCCGGCTGGATCCCTGCCCGCGCCGCGGCAAAGCCCTCGGTCACCGAATCGACGGTGAAGGTCGCGGACCATACGGTCGACGTCGCACCCGCAATGATCAGCAGCGCGACGATCAGGGCCCACAGGCTGGCGCGGAGCCCCAAGAGCTACTCGATCCGGACGATGAAGGTCTCGGAATCGAGGGTCCTCCCGTCACCGAGACGGGCCGTTACCCTGAAGTAGATCGGTGACCCATCAGGCATGCCGGCTAGGATGGCCGAGGCGTCGTAGCGCGGCTCGGATAGATCCTCTTCGCTGAGCAGCGGCCCGTCGTCGTTCGAGATGCGCAAATCGAACCGAACGTCCGTCTCCGGCGCACCATCCAGGTCCCAACGGAGGACGAACGCGGCGCGGGGTAGCGTCCGACCGGCAAGCGGCGTCGAGATCGAATGCTCGTCGCCCGAACGGAGCACCGGTGCGGTTCCCGCGGCTTCGCGGTTCATGAACCAACCGGCGGCGAGCAATCCGAGGATCAGCATGGCCGCCAGCGCGAGCAGCGGGCCGAACCTCCGGGGTGCGTTACGGCCGGCGGTCGATTCGCTCTGTGCGGCGTCGTGGAGCTGTTTGAGTTCACGATAGCGATCGAGTCCGTCCGGAGTGGCCAGCACCTTCTCTATCAATGCGTCTCGGGCATCTCCGGTCAGCGGATCGGCGATCAGCGAGGCGATCTCCTCATCGCTCACGTCTGCTACCGGGTCTTCCTCGACCAGTTCGCGATAGCCTTGCCGGAGGGAACGCAGTTCTGCTTCGTTCATCGGCTCCCTCCATCGGCGCGTTCACGCAGGGTTTCGAGCGCCCGGTAGATCCGGTGACGTGCGACCGACTCGGTCCAACCGCAGAACTGGGCGACCTCTGCGTGGTTGAGTCCACCCAGGTAGCAGCGCAGCGCGGTTGCTTGTTCTCTGGGCAGCATGCTCAGCACCTCTTTCACCAGGATCTTCCGTTCGACCGGTTTCATCCGGTCTTCCCCTCCGGGGAGCGGCGTGGCGTCCAGCACGTCGCTGTCGAGGCTCTGTTCCTTCGAAGCGTAGCGTTGTACCACCGTCCGTGCCGTCGTTAGCGCGACCTTGTAGACGTACGACGAGGGATGCCGGATGTCCCGCCCCGTTCGCAATCGCTTCAGCAGTGCCAGGTGGATCTCCTGCCGGATGTCGGGGAGCAACTCCGGCTGGGAAACCACGCGCCGGATCGCGGCCGCCATCAGACGGGAGTACCGCTCGATCAAGGCCTCGAGATCCGCCTCGGACACGCTGGTTTCGCTGGGCGTCACCCCGTCCATAGCTCCCCTTTCGCCGGCGAATTATGCACCTTCTCGGAATTTCTTTTGGGGGCCCGGGAAAAAGTCCGGGCTTCGGCTCTCTCACAGGGTGAGTCCGCTTCAGCAGGAGGGCGTGGGCCGGCGGACCGAAACCAAGCACGCCCGCTGTGGGAGAGATGCGATGAAGGGACTTCTGCGCGCCGCCGGCTGGCTGGCGCTGATGGCTTTTGCGTTTTCCGGGGTATCCGCCGGGGAGGAGATGTGTCAGGTCGTCGTCGGAGTGACCGCCACCGCCCAGGACTTCAAGGGAGGGGAGTTCAGCGGCAACTCATCCGACGACGGCAACGGGTTCCAGGTCGGCTTTGTCTACATGTTCACCGAGAGCTGGGGGGTCGAGGGAGGCTACGCCGACCTGGGGGAGACCGATTTCGACGGCACCTTCCTGTTCAACGGCTCGCCGGTCTCGGATGTGGGCAACATCGAGGCGACCGCGTGGGAGGCGAGCGCCCTCTACGAGCACGATTCCGAGGGGAAGGTCGCCTTCCTGGCGCGGATTGGTGCCGCGCGGTTCGACGTCGAGGAGAACGAGATCTTCGGTGGTGTCCCCGAGTTCAGCGAAGCGAGCGGCACCTCGCCGCTCATCGGGCTCGGCGCTACCGTCGATCTGGCCGGTCGCTTCGGCCTACGTTTCGAGGGCCGGCGCTATTTCGACGTGGGTGAGGTGGGCGAGACCGGCGAGGGGGACCTGGATACCTTCGGGGTCGCCCTGACCATCGGCTTCTAGGCTTCTAGCTCGTGCTTCGACTGGAGCGAGGGATGGCAAGGGGCGGCCGCTCGGTGGCCGCCCCACTTCGTTCGGCTAGATCGGGGAGGCCTCGCACTTCCTCGCCGCCAGATCGGCTTCGAGCCGGCGAACTTCCCTGAAGGCCCAGCGGACCGACTCGCCCAGGTTCGGTTCGAACCACTGCAGGTTGAAGCCGTTCCGGCGGTTCTTGCCGTCGATCAGCTTGAGCTGGAGCGGCTCCCCTTCGCTCAGGTCGTAGAGGAAGCCGTTGTAGATCCGCGGGTCCTGGAAGGTGGTCTGGATCTCGAACCGGCGGGTCTTGTCCGTGACCATCTTCGTCGCGACGTCACCGCTCTCGCTCGTGAAGGAACGCTGGAAATCGGCGAGGACCAGGTCGATCTCCACCTGATCCAGCGCCACGATGCGGGCCACGGCTTGCTCCTCGATCTCGAGGAACCCGATCGCCAGCTTCAGCTGCGGCAGATCGCCTGGGCGGTGCACCAGGGACAGGGTCAGGCTCTCGGGCTCGAGGTTGCCCAGGCTCTTCACGTTGTTATCGCTGTCGTAGTGTGTTTCGCTCGCGACGATGAAGTGGGCGTATGCCCCCTGCTTGCCGAGGCGCACCTCGGCGAGCGCGCCTCCTTTGCGCTCGACGTGGCAGCGGGGTTTCTCCGCGCCGGCGGTCTTGCGTTGTTCGATCTCCGGCTGCGGGTCGATGCCCCCGCCAGGCGCGGCGACCCGTGGGGGGACCGGCTTGCCGTAGGACGCGGCGTAGGCGGCGAGGGAGGTCTGCTCGCCGTAGAAGGACTCGCTCTTGCCGTCGGGGAACCAGGGGCGGAACACCTCGTAGTAGGAACCCTGGGCCGGATGCACGCCGTACTCGGGGAAGCGCAGCCCCTTGTCGGTCACCATGCCCGCTTCCCGGTAGGCCGCCTGGAGTTCCGAGGCGTATTTGTCCCAGAAGAGGAAACCGGCGACGGCCAGCGGCAGCCGTCGACGAGTCGACATGCGGCGCTGGTCCTGCGCGCTGTTGACGTCGATCAGCGGGCCGAGAAACCCGTCCAGCGCCTCGATCTTGCCTCCGCTGACGATGTCGTAGCCGTCAATCTGGAAGCTCGCCGAGATCGCCTCGATCCGGCCACCGCAGTAGCGGTCGGCTATCTCCTTGCGCAGTACCGGCCGCACCCGGTCCCAGAGGAACCTGCGCGTGATGGCGAAGCCGGGCTCCACCTTGAGCACGACCACCACGGCGAGCTCGTGGACGCGGGGCGACGTCGAGGGCAGGTGTCCCGGCGCACGGAGGCTGCAGAGCGGCTCCTGGTGGAGGAAGGCGAGGCCGCCCTTCTGTTTCTGGCCGCGCCGGGGCCACTGTGCGTTGTTGGCGCGCATGTGCACCGACAAGTGTTCGTCTTCGTAGAGGCGGACTCCGGCGTTCTGTGGCCGGATACGTCGCGAGGTGCGAGCGCCGGGGTAGCTGAAGGGATCTCCCTCTCCGGTCCAGGTCGCGGACTCGGGGGTGGTGGCCGCGATCATCGGCAAGTTGCGATAGGGCTCGGTTTCCCCGGCCGTCGCAACCCCGCCGGTCGCCGCGACCAGCGAGAAGAGCATTCCCAGAAGCCGCTGCCGCATGCGATTCCTCCCCCGGGCCGCCATAGACAGGCGCCCCGTCCGGGAGGAATTGTAGAGAGTCCGACTACTTATCGCTTGCCCGCGCCCGTTCGAGTTGCCGCCGGGCCCAGCTGTTCTCCGGATTGATCTCGAGCGCCTTCTCGAAGGCCGCGATGGCTTCCCCGCGCTTGCCGGCGGACATCAGGATGCCGCCCTGCAGAATCCGGGTGTAGCCGTCCTCGGGATGGAACTCGATGTTGAGGTCGATCAGCGCCAGCCCCTCTTCGAGCTGACCGCCGCGTGACACCCGCTCCGCCAGCGCATTGAGCGGCTTGCTCGAAAAGTCGTAGGCGGCACTGCCGAAGTGCTGCTCTCGCAGCTCGCGGTAGAGCGCGCTCGCGGATTCGATGCCGTCGCTCTTCAGCCGGTCGGCGATCAGGCCGTCGATGGCGCGAGGGACGTTGATCCCGTTGTGGCAGGTCTGACAGCCGACCTCGACCCGTTGCTCCCGCCCGGTCTCGAGCCCGGCCAGGTGTTGGCCGTTGATCGCGTCGACCATCTTCATCATCGAGCGGGCGACCTTCTTCGTCGCTTTGGCGTCGGTGGCGAAGTCCATGCCCTGCAGGTTGTCCGGCCCTTCGTGGCAGTGACTGCAGCGCACGCCCAGGTCACCGGCGAACTTGCGCATGATCTGCATCAACTCTTGTTTGGAGATGTCTCCGGGTAGAACCTGCAGGTTCTCGAAGCTGTCGGGGATCTGGGCCTGGGCCGGGAACGCGGCCAGGGACATCAGAAGCGGGGCGATCAGCAAAGCGGCGATGAGTCGGATCCGGGTCATGGAACACCTCCCTGAAACTGGGCGAAAGACGGACTGGTTGAGCGTAACGAGCGCCGCGCGCCGAGGGGTCAACGGCGGGCAAGGGTTCTGTCAGGAAACGGTCAGGATGGGCGCGGGGGCGCCGACCGGGCTTCGAGCCTTGTTAGCATGGAACGATGCCGAAGATCCGCAGCGGCCGGGGCGTCTGGCGATCCCGTCTGATCGTCGGGCTGTTGTCTGCCGCGATCCTGCTGGTCGGGATCCTGGCGCTCCAGGCCGCCTACGCCTACCGCTTTCATCGCCAGGTTGCCGAGAGCGTGCTGCGGGACTACGCCCAGGTGATCGCCGACGAGTTCATTCGCCGCACCTCGGTGGAAGTGGGCTACCGGGGCTACTTCGCCGCGCTGACCGAACTGGAGCAACGAGTCGATCCCGACGCGCCGGTGTTGCCGCCACCCGAAGAGCTTCAGGGGGCTTCCCTGCTGCGGAGCCTGATCCTGGTCGATGCTGCCGGAGAGCTCGCCGTCAGCGGCGCGCCGCTCGAGGAGCGGGTCGAGACCTGGTTGCTCGACGCGATACGGGACGAGCCGGCGGCGAAGGACGGCTCCCGTCCCGCGGTGCGGGTACTCCACGATGGGGCCGGAGCGCGGCAGCGCTCCTTCGTACTCGCTCCGTTCGGCCGCTCCACCGGTAAAAAAGCGCTCACCATCGGTTTCGAGGTCGACCTCGAATCGTTACAACCCCGCTTCGAGGAGATGGTCGCCGAGTCTCCCTTGCTTCCGGCATCGCTGGGTGACGGGGAACTCTCCAACGAGTTGCTCTCGATCCGAATCAACGATGCGGCCGGCGCCCGGGTCTTCGCCCACGGCCGGCCGAGCGATCCGGCGCTGACCACCTACACCCCGTTCGGCGACACCTACAGCGGCATGTTCGAGGGCATGACGCTGCTGACTTCGATCGATCCGGCGGCGGCCTCGCAGCTGGTCATCGGCGGCCTGCCCCGCTCCCGGCTTCCGCTGCTCGGCACGCTGCTGGTCTTGACCGTCGGATTGCTACTGGCGGCGATCGCCCAGCTACGCCGGGAGCGTGCGTTGGCCCAGATGCGCGCGGACTTCGTCTCCCGGGTTTCTCACGAGCTACGGACGCCGCTGACTCAGATTCGCCTGTTCGCCGAAACCTTGTTGCTCGGCCGGGACCGCAATGAGGAGGAGCGGCAGCGATCTCTCGAAATCATTGACCAGGAGTCCCGGCGGCTCAGTTTGCTGGTGGAGAACGTGCTGCAGTTCTCCCGGGGAGACCGGGGCGCGATTCGGCTGGCCCCGGAGCGGGTCGATCTGTCGCCGATGCTGCGAGAGGTCATCGAGCGCTTCATGCCCATCGCCCGTGCCCGGCGAGTGCGTGTCGCCGCCCAACTCGACGATGCGGTGGTCTGCCACGCCGATGTCGACGCGATGACCCAGGTCGTGCTCAACCTGCTGGACAACGCGGTCAAGTACGGCCCGACCGATCAGGAGGTCCGCCTGGGTGCCGAGATCGACGGTTCCATCGCGCGTATCTGGGTCGAGGATCAGGGGCCGGGGATCCCGCCGGCGGAGCGGGAGCGGATCTGGCGCCGCTGGCAGCGTCTACCCCGGGACGAACGCTCGGCGGTCGCCGGCTCCGGTATCGGCCTGACGTTGGTGCGGGACCTGATCGCCCTCCACGGGGGCCGGGTCTCGGTGGAGGACGGCGCCAACGGGGGCGCTCGCTTCATCGTCGAACTGCCGAGGGAAGCATGAAGGCGCGCATCCTGATCGTCGAGGACAACCCGGGCCTGGCCTTCGGCCTGCGCAACAACCTCGAGCTCGAGGGCTACAAGGTCGAGGTCTGCACCGACGGCCGCGAGGGGTTGGAGGTGGTGCGCCGTTCGACGCCCGATCTGGTGATCCTCGATCTGATGCTGCCGGGAATGGATGGGCTCTCGGTGCTGGAGGCGATCCGCGCAGGGAAGGACCGGGTTCCGGTATTGGTGCTGACCGCTCGCGGCGAGGAGAGCGACAAGGTGCTCGGCCTGCGCACCGGAGCCGACGACTACGTGACCAAGCCCTTCGGTCTCCTGGAGCTGATCGCCCGGGTCGAGGCGCTGTTGCGCCGTAGCGGAGATGGCGACGAGGCCGCGCCGGCGAGAGTCTTCCGTTTCGGGGCCATCGAGATTGACTCCGAAGCACGCACCGTTGCGCGGGACGGCGCGCCGGTCGATCTGGCGCCCAAGGAGTTCGACCTGCTGCTGGCACTGGTGCGCAACGCCGGCCGGGTCCGCTCGCGTCAGCAGCTGCTGGACGAGGTCTGGGGCTACGCCGCCGACGTGGTCTCCCGCACCGTCGATACCCACATCGGCGAGCTGCGCCGCAAGCTCGAGGAGGACCCCTCACGGCCGCGGCGCAGCTCGCCGATGTGGGTATCGACGGTGCGGGAG
>CAZBZH010000219.1:0-7274 GCA_964496265.1 uncultured Acidobacteriota bacterium
GGACCGACTCGGCGACCGCGGCCCGTTGGATCCGCGGGAGTTCGGGGCGGGCCACCTCTTCCCCGGCCGCGATGCGATGGATGTCCCGGCGAATGCGGTTGCCCACACCGGTCTGCAGGTTGCCGGTGAAGACCACGGTCACATCGCTCTCCTTGTGCCAATCGGCGAAGGCGCGGAAGCCGCCGGTGACCCCGTTCCAGTCGAGTCCGTTGTCGTCGACGAAGCTTTGCTGGGCGCCCGGTCCCAGCCCGCCCGTGCGCACGGCACGGACCATGGCGTGGAGGTCGCGGGCGGTGCTGTAAACCGAGCCGGCGCCGACCAGGTAGGAGAAGTCCTTGTAGCCGGCGTTGACGATGCCGCCGCCGGGGCCGATGCGGTAGGCGGACGCACGATTGGGCAGCAGCGTTCGCCCGTCGGTGTGCACGCTGTGCCCCATGCCCGCCGGGGTGAAGACCGCTCGCTTCAGCAGACTGTTGTAGTCCTCACCCGAGGCGAGTTCGAGGACCCGGGCCAGCACCGAGAATCCGCCGGAGCTGTAGGCGTAGCGCTCGCCGGGTTCGCCGGTAAGCGGCTGCCGGGCGGCAAAGCGAGCCATGTCTTCGGCGGTACGCGGCTCGGTCTCCTGGTTCGGCTCGGTGACCCGGTGGGGGATGCCGGCACGATGCCGCGCCAGATGTCCGACGGTGATCTCTTCTCCGCGGGGGAAGTCCGGGATCCATCGGGATAGCTTGTCGGCCAGGGTCAGCTTCTCGGCGCCGATCAGGTCGATCAGAGCGATGACCGTCATCGGCTTGGTCACCGAGGCGACGTTGAAGCGGGTTTCCGGGGTCACCGGAACCGAGAGTTCCCGGTCGGCCCAGCCGAAGGAGCGCTCGTAGATCACCTGATCGCCCCGGGCGACCAACAGGTTGCCCGACAGGTGATCGGCCTCGATGTAGGGGGCCAGATAGCCGTCGATGGCCGCGGATACCTGCTTCTCGGGCGAAGCCACCTCGGCGGAAACGTGGTACGCGGTCAGCACGACCGCCGTGAGTACAAACAGAATCCGTCGCAGCATGATCCCTCCCAGCGACAGTGCCCCTGTGTCAGGTACTACGCCCGGGGCGTCGGAAAGTGACGGACCCTGATGCGGATTTCTCGGGCCGGGCCGGGCTGGGCCGCCCGCCGGCCGGGCCGGGGCGGGCGGGGATTAGCCGCGATAGACCGGTAGGGGGAAGGTGGTCCGGAAGTCGACGCCGGGCCGATCCGCCTCGACCAGCAACTCCCAGTAGCGCACCGGCTTGCCGCTCAGCCGGGTGACCCACTCCTCGCTGTCGGGCAGCTCGAAGGAGATCTCCACCTCGGAGCCGTCGCCCCGGGACTCGTAGGCCTTGGTCTCGGCGAAGTGCTCGTAGGACACGAGCTTGGTGCGTTTCTCGTTGCCGTGCTCCACGGTTTCGAAACGCTCCTCGATGAAGCGCAGCGTTACGTCGAAGCGCCGCAGCTTGGGTGCATCGAGGGCCACCTGGAGCGATTGCCCGGGGCGGAAGGGGAACTGGCGGAAGTTCAACCGGCTGCGACCGAAGTTCAGCGCCTGAAACAGGCGGTTCAGCGTCGTCGCCACGACCAGCAGCAGGATCCCATCGAATACCCCGGTGATGATGCCGATGAACCAGCCGCCCTGGTCGCTGATGAAGGCCCACCAGTTGAAGGGGGCCAGGAACACCCCCATGAACAGCACCATGCTCGCCGAGTGGAACACCCGGCCCAGCGGGCGGTCCTCGATGCCGCCGGGGTTCCAGGGGTAGTCGTTCATCGAGGGCATGCTCCGGCCGCTGTCGCGCAGCCGCGCCTGGCGACGCTGGTTCGCCACGCCGCGCAATCCCTGAATCGCGATCATCGATCCGGCGAGCGCAAAGGCCGAACCCGCCATGCCGATGACCCACAGAGGGGCGTTGGGGCGCACGTAGAGCGGCAACAGCTCGAACCCCATGCCGGCGAAGAACAGACCGACCCCGATGAACGGTACGGAGAACAGCAGGGCGCCCTTGCCGTAGGCGGTCGCCTGGCTGCGGGTGTCGACCTTGTGAACCCTCTTCATGGAATGGAAGGTGGGATCCGGACTCGAAACGGGCAAGCCCGGGCGAACCGTGAGGGCCTCGCGGCAAGGCCGCCGCTTTTCAGGGTGTAGAGTTTCAGCGGGAGGAGCCCTTGTCCGAGTCGCGAATCGCGCGTTTCACCCCAGAAAGCCTGACCCGCAGTCCGGGCGGGGTGATCACCGTCGAGACGACGCTGAGACACTTCGCGATCCTGAGCTACGCGGTGGATCCCGCCGCCCTGTCCAGGCACCTGCCCGCGCGGTTCGCGCCGGACACGGTTCGCCTCGACGAAGGGGAGCGGGCCCTCATCTCGGTCGTTCCCTTCTACGACCTGGATTTTCGGCTCTCCTGGTTGCCGTACCCGCGCTTCGCCTTCGGTCAGACCAACTACCGCGCCTACGTAATCGATCGGGAGACCGGTCAGCGCTGCGTCTGGTTTTTCGGGACTTGCCTCGGGTCGTGGACGGTGGCGATCCCGCGCTACCTGTGGCGGCTACCCTGGCATGGGGGCCGGTTCAGTTTCGATTGCGCGTGGTCCGAGGAGGAAAGGCGCTACACCCGCTACGCCCTCGAGACCCGCAGCGACTGGTCGCCGACGAAACTGGCATTCGAGGACAGCGGACGACCCCCGGAGGCTTTGGCGGGGTTTCCCGATCTGGAGACGGCCCTGGTGGTGCTGACCCATCCGTTGACCGGCTACTACATAAGGCGCGACGGTCGCCTGGGCAGCTACTCGATCTGGCACGACCGGCTGGAGCTCTCGACGGCTCGGTGCGTCCACGCCCGGATCCCATTGCTCGAGAAGCTGGGCCTGGTTACCCTTGAACGACAGGCGGCGCCTCACAGTGTCTTGATTCAGCACGAGACCGATTTCACCATTTACCTGCCGCCCAGGCCGGTCCCGTAGCGTCCGCGAAGGAGTGAGGCACGATGAAGATCGATCGCATGAATCCGCGGGGATTCTTCAAGCGGCGCTACGACGTGGTCGCCGGCGGATCTCTGTTGGCGACCCTGCGCACCCCCGAGTCCCGCTCCGAGTTCGAGCTGGACGGAACGGCCTACGGCATTCAGCGCGAGCCCGGCTGGGGGGACTTCGTCCTCTCCTCGTCCGACGGGGAGCTCGGCCGCGCGACGAAGCACTCCGCGCTGACCAGCACCTTCACCGTGAGGTTCGACGAGGCCGAGTACACGTTGGTCAGTCCGGGCCTCAAGTCCAGCTTCGAACTGCGCAAGGGGGATGCGGCGGTGGGCAGCATCCGGGCGGCGGGCTTCTGGGCCATCCGCGGCGAGGTGGACCTGCCCGACGAACTCTCCGCTCCTCGGCAATTGTTCGTCCTGTGGCTGGTCGCCATCATGTGGGTCCGAGCCGAGGAGACCGCGGCCGTTTCCACGGTCTAGCGGCTAGCTCCGCCACATCACAATCGGTCGAAGCGCACGGTCGCGCCCCACGCGCCTGCCTCGGCCACCAGCGCGATCACCGGCGACGCCGGGTCCTCCGGATCCTCCCGCTCGAACCAGACGCGATTCAGCTTGCGTCCCGCAACCCCGAAGGTCAGCTCGGTGTAGTGCTCCAGCGGCAGCGATCCCAGGCGAGGATGTTCGAGAAATAGCTCGCCCTGCCGTTCGAGCACCCGGTAGGCCACGCCGAGTTCGGGGCTCAGGTAGCGGCCGATCAGCCGACGGCGATCCTCCGCGGCCAGGGCCTTTACCTCCATCGGATAGCCGGCGATGTCCCGGGGCTCTCCCGGGTGGATCGATCCCTCGACCAGATGCACCACAATGCTGCGGCCGGACTGGGGCGACGATCGCAGCGTCAACTCCCAGCGGGACGGGGGAAACAGGAAGCGCTGCCCGCCCAGGTGCTTCAGCGGCACCGCCGGGACGTGATCGAGCAGCTTGAGCGACAGCATGTCCTTCTCGGCCAGCAGGGTCATCTCCCGTTCGTCCTCGAGTCGGTAGCGTCCGGCGAACGCCGCGGCGACTCCCGGAGCCAGGGGTTCGCCCTCGTCGACTCCTTCGCCGCGGATGTGTTCATCGGTGATCATGAACGCTCCGGGAGCACCGAACGAAGGCCCGCGATCGTCGGCTGGGCCGACCCGCTCGCCGAGGAGCAGCACCGCGATCTCGTCGGCGAGCTTGCTGACCTCGGCGCCGCCGTAGTTGGCCAGGACCGCAACGGCCAGCCGGTCCTCGGGGTAGAGCTGCAGGACGCTGGCGGAGCCGGGGCTGGAGCCGGCGTGGGAGAGCCGGGGAACGCCGCGGAGATCTCCGTGACCGAGCCCGAAGCCGTAGCTGCTCTCGCCTCCGTCGTGGAGCCGCAGCGGTTGTCGCATGCGCCGGGCGATGGCGTTGCGCAGCGGACCGTCACTACCGGTGTGACCGTCGAGCAACGCGGCGGCGAAACGCGCCAGATCGGCCGCGGTGCCGAGCATGCCCGAGGCGCCGAACATGCCGTGGCTGCCGAAGGCACGTTCGTATCCGCCTTCGGTGGGGCGGTACAGGCGGGCGCTCTCCGGTACCAGTTGACCCTCGCTGGTGGGAATCACCAGGGACGTCATCCCCAGCGGGTTGAAGAGCTGTTGTTTCATCCAGCTGGAGAAGCCCATGCCCGAGGAACGCTGGACGATCCATGCCATCAGCGCGTAGTTGGTGTTGGAGTAGCGATGTTCGCTTCCCGGATCGAACTGGAGCTGTCGCTGGCGCCCGGCCAGGGTCAACAACTCCTCGGGGGTGAAGCGGTCGCCGTAGTCCCAGCCGGTCAGCCCCAGCAAGCCGGTGTAGTCCTGGATCCCACTCTGATGCCCGACCAGTTGCTCCAAGGTGACCGGTTGGTCGAGGGACTTCAGTTCGGGCAGCAGCGTGCGAATGTCCCGGTCGAGGGCGAGGGACCCCTGCTGGACCAACGTGGCCACCGCGTAGGCGGTGAAGGGTTTGGCCACCGACGCCAGCGGTAGCCGGCTGCCCGCCTCGAGCGCAGCCTTGCGTTCCAGGTCGGCGAGCCCCCGGGCTCCCCGGTAGATCACCTCACCGTCACGCCAGACGGCGACCGTCATCCCCGGCGCCTCGGCGGCGATGGCCTTCTCCAGTAGCAAGTCGATCTGTTGCTTCGGTGCGACCTCGGTCGGCTGCGAGCCGCGGGACTCGGCGGCGCCCCCCTGAACCCACCCCTGGGCGGCCCCCTGCCGCCCGCGGCCGAGTGCCTCGGGGGGGATGTTGAAGCTGGAGCCTGCCGAGCGGGCGAGCAGGATCTCCTTGATCTCGCCGCCTCGCCGGATCTCCAGACGCAACGGCTCCGAGGGGGAGACGCGGCCCAGGGCGGCACGGAAGGAGGCCAGATCCTTTACCGGGGCTCCGTGGACCCGCAGGATCCGGTCCCCATCGGCGATGTCCGGAGTTGCTCCGGCGGACTCGCCGAAGATCCGCAAGACTGCGAAGCCATCCTCGGTGGGGCCGAAGATCACCAGGCGGCCATCGGGCAGCGGCATCGGATGTCCCTCGACGGCCTGGGGTTGGGCACCGCTGGTGACGGCGGCCAGAAAGCCGGCGACGAGGACCAGCGCGGTGAAGGTCCGGCGGTTCGCGGCCGCTCGTGCGAAGGTGTGTCGCTTCATTCCAGGCTCCCGAGTTGGCCGGCGCCCCGCTCCGTGCCACAATGAAATGTGGCTAGAGCCACGTGTGGAATTAACCGCATGTGGGAATTCTCACATCTGACCGTGAGGCTGTCAAATGCGCCGAGACCCCTACGCCGGACTTTCCGCCCGCGAGCGAGAGATGATGGACATCATCCACCGCCTCGGCGAGGCCAACGCCCAGCAGGTGCGTCAGGCGATGAAATCTCCACCCACCGACGCCACCGTCCGCTCGACCCTGCGGGTGCTCGAGGAGAAGGGCTGGGTTTCGCACCGGACCGACGCGGGTCGTTTCATCTACCGTCCGCTGGCGAGCCGCAAGAAGGTGCGAGAGGGGGTCGTGCAGCATGTGATGCAGACCTTCTTCGACGACTCTCCGGCGGAGCTGATCGCGGCGCTGGTCGATCGGCGCAGCGCGCGACTCAAGCCGGGTGAGCGGGAACGGATCAAGGAACTGTTGGTGAAGCTGGAACAAGGGGAGCGCCCATGACGCCCTTCGCCGAGTGGACGTTGCGTTTCCCGGCGCTGACCGGGTTGATCGAGACCGAACTGCGGGTCTCGCTGATCCTGCTGGCGGCGTTGGGGGCCGGTGCGCTTCTGCGGCGACGCTCGGCCAGGGTGCGGCGGATGGTGTGGGTCGCCGCCCTGGCGATGAGTCTCGGGTTCAGCGCAGCGGGGTGGGTCCGGGCCATCGACGCGTTGTCCGGCGCGCCACGCTGGCTCAGCGACGCGGGCAACTACCCGTTCGGTTCCGAGGGTGCGCTACTGGCTCTGCTGCTGGTTCCCGCGGCGTTGCTCCTGTTGCGGCTCGCCGTCGCCTGGTTCCGGGTCAAGCGGCTGCTCGCCACCAGCACGCCGGTCGAGGTCGGAGAATGGTTGGACGATCGGGACCGCATCCTCTCCGGCCTCGACATGGAACCGTCGATTCCGATCCACGTCACCGCCCGGTTGACGTCGCCGGTCACCGTCGGTCTCCGGCAGCCCAGCATCCTGATTCCGGCGAATCTGCTCGGCTCGGGCGCGGCGTTTCGGGATGCGGTGTTGCGCCACGAGCTGGCCCACGTCAAGCGGCGTGACATTGCGGCACGTTGGCTCGCCGGTGTGACCTGTGCGCTCCAGTGGTTTCACCCGTTGGTCTGGTTCGTGTCCCGTCGTCTGCACCGGGATTGTGAGCTGGCCTGCGACGAGTCCGCTCTCGGCGGCGGGCTGAGCCGTGCGGTCTACGCCCGGCACCTGCTGGCCCTGGCCGGCGACTTCAGCGGGAGCGCCTCCCTGGTGGGCTTCGGCTGCGGCGTCTCGGAGCTTCGGGAGCGGATCGAGGCTCTGGCGGGTCGACGGGAGTCCCGGATGGTTCCGGCACCGCTCCTCGGGTTGCTCGGGGTCGCGGTGCTCGTGGCCGCCCTGGCCATCGAACTACCCCGCCCGCGGCTGATGTTCATTCCCGAGGGCGATGGGTTCTCAGGCTTCGAGCTGCGGCCGGACGCGGCGGCTGCGGTCCCCGGGCAGTGGAACGCGGATGTAGATCGACGGTCGCCGGCCGCGACGTGGACGCCGCAGTAGAGACAGG
>CAZBZH010000220.1:0-7236 GCA_964496265.1 uncultured Acidobacteriota bacterium
AAAAGGGCCTCGCGTCTGCGAGGCCCTCCGTTGATCTCGACGACTGAAGCGGACGTTACTGCTTGGCGCGCTCGATCTCTTCGCGGATCAGATCGCCGATGTCCTTGGGCAGAGCGCCGAGGAACATCCGTCCGTTGATGAAGAACGTCGGCGTGCCGGTGACGCCGACGGCGGCGCCATCTTCCAGACCGGCCTTGACAGCGTCGCGGTGGCGGTCGGAATCGTGGCAGGCGGTGAACGCGGTCATGTCGAGCCCGACCGACTCGGCACGGCGCATCAGGTCATCCCGCTCGAGAGAGCCGTCCTCGGTCAGCAGGTGCCGGTGGTACTCCCAGTACTTGCCCTGGTCGCCGGCGCAGCGAGCGGCGCGGGCCGCGCCCTCCGCCTCGTTGTGGAAGTCCAGCGGGAAGTCGCGGTAGACCAGGCGCACGTCGTCGGGGAACTCCGCCAGCAACTTGTCCAGCGAGGGTTGGGCCCGCTTGCAGTAGGGGCACTGGTAGTCGGAGAACTCGACGATGGTTACCGGAGCGCTGTCGGGTCCCAGGGAGGGCTCGTAGCCCGGCACGCGCACGTCGATGCGCGGCGGCTCGAGCACGATGTTGAGGTCCGCCTTGGCCATGATCTCGCGCACGAACTCGTCCCGGCGCTCCTCGATGAGTTGATTGCCCACCTGGATCTTGGCCATGCGCTCGGCCTCGGCCCCCTCCTTGCCCTTGAGCAGGGGGTCCCGATCGCCGTACTTGCGCAGGTACATCTCGACCTGCTCGGCGGTCGGCGCCGGAGCCTTGTCCTCGACCTCGGCGACCATCAGTTCGGCCAGGTTCATCTTGCGCTTGACCGCCTCGGCATCGAGCAGCTTCTCCAACACCAGGGTGTTGAGCGCCTCGTTGCGCAGGTCGAACTTCTGCTGACGCAGCTTCATCAGGTCGCCGGCGATCAGCTTGTCGATCTGCTCCAGGCTGATCGGCTGGTCTCCGAGGTAGGCCACGATCTCCGGCTCGTCGGCGGCAGCTTCCTGGGCGGCGCCATGATGATCGGCGGCGGCCAGGGTCACGCTCAGCACGGAGGCCAACAGCAAGAGGGTGAGCTTGCGGCTTGCGGTCATGCCCATCTCCAGAAACGGCCCGTACCGTCTGTCGGCGAGCCGTGGAACTTGTTGTCGCGAAGGAAGTTGAGTCGAAATCCGAATATACACGGAGGTCTGGGGCCCTGCCATCGCGGGAATTCTCCCGGAAAGCCGGGAAATCGTCCCCCACCGAGGACATTTCCGGGGCGGTGAAGCCCCGGTAAGTCGCTTGCTATCATCGCTTCACGGCCACGGGGCCGGAGGAGCAACCATGGGAAAACAGGTCACGGTAGTCGGCGGAGGCCTCGCCGGCAGCGAGGCCGCGTGGCAGATCGCGCGCCGCGGGGTGGATGTGCGCCTGTACGAGATGCGCCCCGAGCGCCCCACCCCGGTGCACCGCTCCGGCGGCCTGGCCGAGTTGGTCTGCTCCAACTCCTTCAAGTCCCTGGAGCTGGCCAACGCCCACGGCCTCCTGAAGGAGGAGGCCCGGCGACTGGGCTCGATGATCCTGGCCGCGGCTCAGGAATCCCGGGTCCCCGGCGGCGCGGCCCTGGCCGTCGACCGGGTGGTCTTCTCCGAGCGGGTAACCGCCACCCTGGAGAACGACCCGCGGATCACCGTCATCCGTGAAGAGGTCCCGGAGATCCCCGACGACGAACTGGTGGTGATCGCCGTGGGGCCGCTGGTTTCCGATGCGCTGGCCGCTTCCATCGGCCGCTTCACCGGCAGTGACTACCTCTACTTCTACGACGCCATCGCTCCGGTGATCGAGGCGGACAGCATCGATCGTTCGATCGTGTTCGCCCAGTCCCGCTACGGCAAGGGCGGGGGGGACGACTACCTCAACTGCCCCTTCGACGAGGCGACCTACGTCGGCTTCGTCCAGGCGCTACTCGACGGAGAGAAGGCGCCGCTCCACGACGTGGACAACACCCCGTTCTTCGAGGGCTGCCTGCCGATCGAAGAGATGGCGCGGCGCGGGCTCGACACCCTGCGCTTCGGCCCGATGAAACCGGTAGGCCTGACCGACCCGCGGACCGACAGCGAAGCCCACGCCATCGTGCAGCTACGTCAGGACAACCTGGCGGCCGAGCACTTCTCGATGGTCGGCTTCCAGACCCAGCTGCGCTGGCCGGAACAGAAGCGGGTCTTCCGCACGATCCCGGGGCTGGAGAAAGCCGAGTTCGTGCGGCTCGGCCAGATCCACCGCAACTGCTACATCAACGCGCCGTCGGTGCTGCGGCCGAGCCTGCAGACCCGCACCCGCCCGGGGCTGTTCTTCGCCGGACAGATCTCCGGCGTCGAGGGCTACACCGAGTCGGCGGCGACCGGATTGCTCGCCGGCATCAACGCGGCGCGGTTGGCCTTGGGTCAGGAAACCCTGGAGCTTCCGACCAACACCATGCTCGGCGCCCTGTGCAGCTACATCTCCAACGCCGACCCGGCGGGCTACCAGCCGACCAACGCCGCCTTCGGCCTGGTGCCTCACGTGCCGGTCAAGAAGCGCGGCCGCAAGGAGCGGCGGCTGGCGCGATCGGCCAAGGCGCTGGAAGTGCTCGACGGGTGGATCGAACAGCATGGCGAGGGCGCCACGGTGGAACTCCCGGCGTGAGCGCCAACGGCCCCTTCTACCAGGCGGTCGACAACTTCCTCGCGATCCTGCGTGACGTGCGCCGGCTCTCCCCCGAGACGGTACGGGCCTACCGCAGCGACCTGCTGCAGTTCGGCGAGTTCCTCGAGACCGAGCATCTGGGTGGGCCGGCACCGGCGCCTGACAAGATCGACTCCCTGGCCGTGCGCGGCTTCGTCGCCTACCTGACCCGCAAGGGGCTAGGCAAGACCTCGGTGGCCCGCAAGCTCTCGGCGGTGCGTTCGTTCCTGCGCCAGTGGGTGCGCGACGGCCACATGGAGTCCAGCCCCGCCGACGCGGTGCCCAGCCCGAAACAACCCAAGCACCTCCCCCGGGACCTGACCGTCGACCAGATGTTCCACCTGCTGGAGCGGATCGAGGAGGACGACCGGGCGGGCATTCGCGACCGGGCGATCCTCGAGCTGCTCTACGGCGGAGGGCTGCGGGTCGGCGAGCTGGTCGGGCTGGACCTGGGCGACCTGGACCTCAGCAGCGGCATGGTGCGGGTGCTGGGCAAGGGGGGCAAGGAGCGCATGGTGCCCTTCGGCTCCAAGGCGGTCGCCGCGCTCAAACGTTGGCTCCGGTCCTCGACGATTCTGCGCGAGAAGAGCCGGGACTACGACGCGCTGTTCCTCAACTTCCGCGACAACAACCGACTGACCGCGCGCAGCGTGCGACGCATCCTGGATCGCCGCCTGCGGGAAGCGGCCATCGCCCAGAAGGCATCGCCTCACGCCCTGCGCCATTCCTTCGCGACCCATCTGCTGGGTGCCGGGGCCGATCTGCGCGCGATCCAGGAGCTGCTGGGCCACGCCTCGCTATCGACCACCCAGCGCTACACCCACGTCAGCGGGGAAGCGATGATCCGGACCTACGACGAAGCTCACCCGCGAGCGCGGCGCAAGGACGCCGCCCGCAAGGAGGATTGATCCGACCATGCCGACTCTGGAACAGGTAGCCATCGACGCGGCGCTCCGTGCGGGAGGGCTGCTGGGGAAGCGCTTCCGCACCGACCTCAACGTGCAGCAGAAGGGGGTCCACGACTTCGTCACCGAGGTGGACCGCGAGGCGGAAGCGCTGGTACTGGATACGATCCGCAGCGCCTATCCCGAGCACCAGATCATGGCCGAGGAGAGTTCGCCCGATACCACCGGCCTGGCCGCCGGCCACCGCTGGATCGTCGACCCGCTGGACGGAACGACCAACTTCATTCACGGTGTACCGACCTTCGCCGTCTCGGTCGCGGTGGAGGATCCCGATGGCCTGGCCGCCGGCGCGATCTACGATCCGGTGCACAAGGAGCTGTTTCACGCGGCCCGGGGTCGCGGCGCCTACCTGGACGGCAAACCGATCAAGGTCAGCGGCAAGACCGACATGGACGCCAGCCTGATCGCCACCGGCTTTCCCTTCCGCAGCCTGGTTCGGCTCGAACGCTACCTCAGCGCCTTCGAACAGTTCCTTCGTCAGACCGCGGGCGTGCGTCGCGCGGGAGCCGCGGCCATCGATCTGGCCTACACGGCGTGCGGCCGCTACGACGGTTTCTGGGAGTTCGGGCTGAGCCCTTGGGATCTGGCTGCCGGGGTGCTGTTGGTGCAGGAAGCCGGCGGTGTGGTGACCGACTTCGGCGGGGGCACCGACTATCTGGGGGGAGATGTGGTCGCGGCGAGCCCGGCAATCCACGAGCGCATGCTCGACATTACCCGGCCCGTCGCCTGACTCGACTCGTCGAGGACCCGGTCGCTACTCGTTCTCTTCCTCGGCCTTGTACATGTACTTGATCGAGTGCTTGAAGATGAGCAGGTTCGGTTCGCCTTCCCGATTCACCTTGAGGCAACCGCGGTCGTACCACTCGATGTGGCCTCGCAACTGTTCCCCGTTGTCCAGAACAACGACCATGTCGGTTTCGTTGTTCATCTGCTTGAGGTAGTAGAACGCCTCAGCAGCGGTGCCGTCGGGAGGCGCGACGCGACGTCGCGGCCCCTGGTTCGCCTGGTTCCGTTCCCGCGGTGCAGCGCCGGAGGGTGCGGGTTGACGGGCTGACTTCTCGCGCATCTGCGCGAGGTTCGGTCGAACGAGCCTTCTGTTCATTGGTTGATCCATTTCCCTCTCGGGTCCTGTCGCCTCATCAAGGTGGACGCTGATGAGGCGTTTTTCGTGTCAGGCTCTTGGGAGGAGCCGTCGAACTTTTTCGCTCGGGTTGGTTCGCGCGATCAACCTTGGCGGTGGGTGAACGGCGCGGATTCTAACAGTGCTCTAACGCCGCCTGCAACCTTGCGTTCGGCGCTCGGAACACATTCCCAGCTTCCCTAACCGGGCAACCAACCCTCGTATTTCTTCGCGACGCTCCAGTCCGCCTCCTCCCGAGCCTTCGCCAGGAACTCCTGGAGTAGTTCGGCGTACTTGAAGTTTTCCATCTGGCTACGCAATGAATCGCGAACCTCATCCAGAGTCCGCATACGGGCGTCGGCACGCTCCTCGATTTTGACCAGGTGAAAACCGTAGGGCATCTCGAGGATGGCGCTGATGCTCCCGACCGGATCCTTGAAGACCACGGCGGACAACGCCTCGGAGAGCTCTTCCTGTTTCATCGGCCCCAGCTTGCCGCCATCCTCGGCGGTGCCGGCCTCGGAGTGTTCCCGGGCCAGCGCCTCGAAGTCGGCACCCTCCGCGGTCGCCTTGGCGCGGATCTCTTCCATTTCCGTTCGTCGCTGTCCCTTTTCTCCGCCCTCGGCCAACAGCACGATCTCGCGGAAGGTCACCTCGGCAGGCACCTCGAACAGCTTCTGGTTCTCGGCGTAGTAGTCCTCCATCTCCTGGTCGGAGATCGAGACACGACTGCGCACCTCGATGCGCAAGATTTCCTCGGGGGCGTAGCGGGCAACGAGAAAGCGCTTGAGGTCCTCGACGGTCAGGCCCTGTTGGGACAGGGCGGCGTTGAGCGCCTCTTCGGTTTCCAATCCCTGCTGCCGGCGGAAGGACTCGAGGTAGGAAGTTCCTACCTGATCCAGATCGAACATGCGCTCGGCACGACGTAGAAGGATCTTGTTGTCAATCATACGCAAGAGCAGCGCCTTGCGTTCGGATGCGATCACCTTGTCGAGCTCTTCACCGGTGAAGCGGCTGTAGAGCTCCTGGGTCAGCGCGGCCTCTTCCTGGCGGTACTCGGAGAGGGTAATGATGTCCCCCTCTACCCGGGCGACGATCTCTTCGAGCACTTCGGCTTGGGCCGGGATCAGGCACAGAGACGCGACAAACAGGCAACCAACGATGAGGTTGCGAACTCGCTGCATGGGATGAGATGCCTCCAACAACGGACGGGAGCCCCTCGGGCCAGTGCGATCAGTCTAGTGTGCTTTGCAAGCCACGGCTAGTTTCAATTGTTTGGCCTACCAAAACAGCGAAACCGCTGCGTTATTCCCATGAAGCCGGAATGACAGGAAAGCTCAGACAACCTCGCGGTAGCGAAACGGCAGGTTCTCCGGGTAGACGCGAACGTCTTCGCTCGCGCGCAGACGTTCCACCAGCTCTTGCATCTTGCTTGCACGTTGCTCGCGGATCAGTTGTTCCCGGGCGCGGAAACGGAGGGTTTCCGGATCGTCGGCGGGGTCCCGGCGGGAGTCGAGATTGAACAGGTAGACGTTGCCGTGCAGATCGATCGGCTTGCTCGTCTGACCGATGCGCAACCGTTCCAGTTCCTTACGCAGCGGCTCCGGTTGCTGGTCGATGGGCGTCTCGACCGGAATGCCCTGCCCCGGCGTGGTGCCGTAGGCCACCACCGCTTCGTTGAACGTGATGTTGCGCCGCTTGAGCCGTTGGTAGGCGCGTTCCGCCTGCTCCATCGATTCCAGCATCAACGCCCGCAGCACCACCTGGGGTTGCGGCGTCAGCTCTTCGCGATGCGCCTCCAGGTAGGCCTCGATCTCCGCGTCGCCGGGTTCCTCTTGTTGGCGCAGGAACCACTCGCTGAACTTCTGGGTCACCAACGTCTGGTGTACCAACCGATCGGCAACCTTGCGCGCCTCGGGATCGGTGCCGTCGGTCTGTTCCAGCGCGGCGCGATAGGAAGCCAGCTCCTCGTCGCTGACGGTTACCCCGGCGCGTTCCGCCTCGGCGAGCAGCAGCTGTTCCTCCACGAAGCGATCGAACAGTCGGCTGCGAATCTCTTCCCGTTCGTCCAGCGACATCGGAGCGTCACCGTCGTCGAGCAGGTTGACCGAGAGGTAGGCCTGGAGGTCAATGTGACGCAGGGTGCGTTCGCCGATCACGGCGATCACGTCCGCCTCCGGTTTGCTCCCGCCGCCGCATGCGGCGCAAAGCAGGATCGCCGTCAGCGCGGACAGCAAGATGAGCGGCAACGCCGTTCGCTTCATGGGTCTATGATCTTGCGTGCCGCGACGCCGGTCAAGCGGCAGCGCACTCCGGTCGCAACGATCCGCGGTCGCCCAGCCCGCTACGCCGCGGCGATACCGAGTAACTTTTTCAGCACCCCGGACGCACCGCTCATCCGTCCGGTGGCCTTACCCGGCGCGGGCAACACCAG
>CAZBZH010000221.1:0-7230 GCA_964496265.1 uncultured Acidobacteriota bacterium
CGCCCTGGCCCTGGGCGACAACGTGTTCTACGGCCACACCCTGCCGGAGAAACTGCTCCGCGCCGCGTCTCGTGAAGACGGGGCCACCGTCTTCGGCTACCACGTGGCCGACCCGGAACGCTATGGCGTGGTGGAGTTCGACGGCAACGGCAAGGCAATCGGCCTCGAGGAGAAGCCTGCCCGGCCCCGCTCGAACTGGGCGGTCACCGGGCTCTACTTCTACGACAACCAGGTGCTGGATATCGCGGCGGATCTCAAACCGTCAGCTCGGCGCGAGCTGGAGATCACCGACGTCAACCGCGCCTACCTCGATCGCCGGCAGCTTCACGTCGAGCTGCTCGGCCGCGGCATCGCCTGGCTCGACACCGGAACCCATGCATCGCTGATGCAGGCCTCGAGCTACATCCAGGCGATCGAAGAGCGGCAGGGCATGCTGATCTCGTCGCCGGAAGAGATCGCCTACGAGCGAGGCTGGATCGACGCCGACCAGGTACGACAAGTCGCAGAGGGGATGAAGAACAACGCCTATGGACAGGCGTTGCTCAAGATGCTCGAACACGCGTGAGGGTCCCCCTCACCTTCGTGCTGCTTTGCCTGATCTGGGGTTCCACCTGGTCGGTGATCGCCATTGGGCTGAAGGGCATTCCCCCGTTCACCGGCGTCGCCATCCGCTTCGCCATCGCCGCGGTGATCCTGTTCCTGCTGGCCCGGGTCCGCGGGGTTCGTTTCGGCCGGGGCCGCCACGAGATCGGCCTGTGGTGGATCAACGCGCTGCTGGCCTTCGCCGGCTCCTACGGCATCGTCTACTGGGTCGAGCAGTACGTGCCCAGCGGATTGACGGCGATCCTGTTCGCCACCTACCCGCTATTCGTGGCGCTGCTGTCCCACTTCGTGTTGCCCGGCGAGCGGTTGCAGTGGATCTCGACCTTCGGCACCGTGGTGGGCTTCGCCGGGGTCGCGGTGATCTTTTCGTCGGACTTCAGTCAACTGGGCGGCCCTCAGGTAGCGGTGGCCGCGCTTGTGATGATGATCTCGCCGTTCATCTCGGCGATCTCCAGTGTCGCGGTCAAGAAGTACGGCTCGGGTGTGCACCCCTTCTCACTGACCAGCGTGCCGATGGCGATGACCGCCGGCATCATGGGCGCCCTGGCGCTGGGCTACGAACGGGAGCGGGAGATCGTGTTCGACGCGGTCTCGGTCAGCGCCCTGCTTTACCTGGCGATCGTCGGCTCGGCGGTCTCGTTCAGCCTGTACTACTGGCTGTTGGCGCGGATTCCGGCGACCAAGGCGGCGCTGATCGCTTACGTGGTGCCGGTGATCGCGGTGATCGTCGGGATGGTGTTCCTCGACGAACCGGTGACCCCCCAGAGCGTGATCGGCTCGCTGCTGGTCATCGGCGGCGTGATGCTGACGGTCAAGCAGCGGCGCTAGCCGCAGCGCCGGTCGTGGGCCATCACCCGGCCGACCCAGCTCTCGATGTTCGCGAACTCTGGCGGGAAGGGGAACAGCCCGGCCAGCTTGACCCGGTGCATCACAGCGCCGGCGTGAATGTCGGCGGCGGTCATCGCATCGCCGACCAGCCATTCACGCCCCTCCAGCGCCGCGATCAACGTCGACGTCGCCTGGGCGAACCCGGTGGCGCAGCGTTGCTTCATCCCGTCGTCGACGGTGCCGCCGGTCTTCTGGGTGTGCACCAGCTCCATCAGCGGTGCTGCCAGGGTATGACGAGCAAACAGCTCCCAGTCCTCGATCTCCCACTGTTCGGCCACCGAACCGCCGAAGAGACGAGGCGTGTCGCGGAAGTTGGCGTCGAGATAGCGCAGAATCGCGGCCGAATCGAACAGCGTCCGGTCACCGTGGACCATCACCGGGGTGAGGAACTGCCCGGTCAGGCGGATCAGCTCGGCGCGATCGCCGGGATCGACCTCGGTGTAGGTGTAGTCCAGGCCCTTGTACCCCAGGGCGATCCGGACCTTCATATTGTTGGATGTCTCGAAGCCGTAGATCCTGATCCCGTCACTCATGGTTCCCTCCGAAGTCCATGCTATTCGATCCGGCCCGGGGAACGACAGGGGGCCCCGGGGCGCAAATGTCACAGTCGTGCCGATGGAAGCGACGTACACTATGGGCAACCGGGGAGGTACCGATCATGCGCATCATTCTCTTCGCCCTTGGCCTGTGGGCCCTGACCGCGCCCGTCGCGGCGCAAACCTGTACCGATGCCGACAACGACGGCTTCTTCTGGGAGGCGGGTTGCGGCACCCTGCGGGACTGCAACGACTCCAGCAACCTGATGTTCCCCGGTGGATTCGAGGCCTGCGACGGCCTCGACAACGACTGCGATCAGCGGATCGACAACGGCTGCGTGACCGCTTGCGATGAGTTGCAGGACCAGGCCGATACCGCGCTGAGCGCTGGATTTCCGGCCACCGGCTTCAACGGCAACCAGGTCGTCTGGACCGGAAGTGAGTACGGAGTCATGTGGGCCACCAGAGGCTCGGACCCCAGCGGTCCGCTTCAGATCTACTTCACTCGTGTCAGCGCCGACGGCGTCGAGCTCCAGAACGAGTTCGTCATCGATGAGGCCAACAGCGCGACGTTGATCTGGACCGGCACCGAGTTTGCCGTCGGCTACTACAACAACATCGATCGCGAGGCCCGAATCGCCCGGCTGGACGCCTCCGGAAACCTGATCTCCATCCAGGACCTGGGCTCCGACCAGACCATTCGAGAGATGGCGTGGACGGGACACCAATTCGCCTTCGTCATCAGGGACCAGCTTATCTTCGCCGATGCCTCCGGAGCCCGTATTCCCGGATCGAAGGATCTCGGCCCGAACTACGCCTTTGCCACGACGGCGCAGGACCTGACCTGGAACGGATCCGAGTTCGGGTTGGCCTACCGCGGGTTGAGCCAACGCCGGATGCAGTTTCGCCGGCTGGACGAAGCGGGCAATCTCCTGGGCGACGAGGTCGAGTTGACCGACTATGCGCTCCCCATCGCCCTGGATAGTCCAGCGCCGCGGGTCTTCTGGACCAACAGCGAATGGGTCGTTTTCTGGCATCGCGAGCAATCGGGGTCGCTCTACACGACGAACTTCGCTCGACTCGATGCCGCCGGGAACAAACTGACCGATGCCGCGGTATTCGAAGAGCGCCGTTGGAACACCGCCAGCGGGATCTGGACCGGGAGCCACTATCTGATCTCCCGGGGTTCGGAGGAACAGCTCCAGCAGTTCAGCGTCGACGGCGTGTTGCTGGGACTGTCCGAAGAGATCTCCCAGGCGGGAACACGCCTTAGTAGGCCGAATTTCGTCTGGCGGGGGGACGGCCTCGGAATCGTCTTCGAGGCGGCGGACAGTCGCATCTGGATCTCCCGTATGCAGTGCGCCTGCACCGGCGGCGATGACGACCTGGACGGACAGACCGACTGCCTCGGCGACTGCCACGACGCCAACCTCGACGTCTACGCCGGCGCCCCCGAGATTTGCGGCGACGGCCAGCGCAACGATTGCGACGATCCGCAGTGGCCGTCCCTGAGCGTCGAGTTCGACTTCGACCTCGATGGTTTCCGCGGCTGTGAGGGCGACTGCGCAGAGGATGACTCCGCCGTGTTCCCCGGTGCGCTCGAGATCTGCAACGGCATCGATGACAACTGCGACGGGCTGACCGATGAGGACGGTGACGGCGAGGACAGCGACGGCGACGGCGTGTTCAACCTCTGCGACAACTGCCCGCTGGCGGCCAACGCCGGCCAGGAGGATGACGACGGCGACGGGCTGGGCTCCGCCTGCGACAACTGCCCGGCCATCTTCAACCCGGATCAGTTCGATCTCGACGCCGACGGCGAGGGCGACCCCTGCGACCTGGACGACGGCGCCATTCGCACACGCTTCGCCAATGGGACCCGCCTCGAGTGGGATATCGAGGTCGGCTACGACCGCTGGAACGTCTACCGTGGATCGCTCTCCGTCCTCGAGGACACCGGCGTCTACACCCAGTCCCCCGGCTCGAACCCGCTGGCCGAGAAGTACTGCGACCTGGTCGACCCGTGGGTCGACGACACGGGATCGAACCCGCCGGTAGGCGACGCGGCATTCTTCCTCACCAGCGGAAGCTCCCTGGGTGTCGAGGACGGATTGGGCGCGGCCAGCGACGGCACCCCGCGGGCCAACACCGATCCCTGCCCCTGACCCCCACCATCGGGGTGGTGCGAGCGCCCGTGTACAATCGGCGCTCGCGACCATCGGAGGGGGTTGAGATGGAACGACCGACGAGCCGGCGCCGTTTTCTCGGAAGGGTCGCCGGCGCCTCGGCGGCGCTGGTTGCCGCGGGTGCGGCCGATCAAGGCGTGCTGAACCAGGTCCGTGCGGCGGCCGCGAGCGCTCCGGCCGATCCCACCGACGCCGCCCGGGACGAATTGTTCTGGTCGCAGGTCCGCGCCGCCTACCGGCAGTCGCCGCTCTTCTCCAACATGGAGAGCGGGTTCTACAGTCCGACGCCGGAGCCGGTGCTCGAGACCATGTGCGACGGGGCGCGGCGGATCAACGAGACCCCCTCGTTCTACATGCGGCGGCGGCAGGACGAGGATCGTGCCGCGGTGCGCCGGGAGCTGGCCCGCTTCGTCGGCGTCGGCCACGACGAGATCGTGATCACCCGCAACACCACCGAGTCGCTCAACACGGTGATCCATGGCCTGGAACTGGGACCCGACGACGGCGTGCTCTACTGCGCCCGGGAGTACTCCAGCATGCGCGAGGCGCTGGAGCAGCGAGCCGAGCGCTACGGGCTGAAGCTGCAGAAGATCGAGCTGCCCTATCTACCCGGCGACCCCGACGCCATCGTCCAGGCCTACGCCGACGCGATCACGCCGGCGACGAAGGTGATCCTGGTTTCCCACGTGATCTACCTGACCGGACAGATCCTGCCGGTGCGGGCGATCTGCGACATGGCCCACGACCGGGGCATCGAGGTGATCTGCGACGCGGCCCACTCCATCGGCCATCTCGAGTTCAAGATTCCCGATCTGGACTGCGACTACCTGGGGAGCAGCCTGCACAAGTGGCTGGGCGCGCCGTTGGGCAACGGACTGCTCTACGTGCGCAAGAGCAAGATCCCGAAGGTCTGGCCGCTGCTCGGCGATAGCGCGCTGCCCAAGGACGACATTCGCAAGCTGGAGCATCAGGGCACCCTGCCGGTGCACAACCAGCTGGCCATCGCCCACGCCATCCGCTTTCACCAATCGATCGGTTCCGCTCGCAAGGAAGCCCGGCTGCGCTACCTGAAGGACGCCTGGACGAAACGGGTGATCGATCATCCGAAGATCGGGTTGGCCACGCCCACCGAGCCCGAGCGCTCCTGCGCCATTGCCACGGTCACCGTCGACGGCATCAAGCCTGGCGAGGTCGCGCGACGGCTCTACGACGAACACCGGGTGTTCACCGTGGCGGTCCCTCAGGGGGTACGCATCGCGCCCAACCTGCACGCGACCCGCAGCGACATCGATCGTCTGGTCGAGGGCCTGCTGGCCATCGCCGGCTAGCGCACCCCGCAAGCGATCGCCCCTGGCTCGGTCGACTAGGATGTAGGTATCGATTCCGGCGAATCTGCCGGGCTCGGAGGCCCCATGAATCGACAGAGCGACACCCTACTCGACACCCCTGTAACCGGACTGAACCTGGTGGAGGGCAGCCTTCGCGACCAGTTCACCGAGCAGCCGACGCTGCTGGTCTTTCTGCGGCACTTCGGCTGAATCTTCTGCCGCGAGACGATCCGGGATCTACGCCGGGCAACCGAAGCCCGACCCGACTACCCGCCGGTGCTGTTCGTCTTCCAGGGCACGGTGGAACAGGGCAAGGAGATCTTCGATCGTCTCTGGCCGGGGGCGCGTGCCGTCTCCGACGAAAGCCTCACCTTCTACGACGGCTACGGGCTGAAGCGTGGCGGTGCGCGCGAAATGTTCCGGCCCGCGGCCTTCGCCGCCGGTTGGCGTGCCGTTAAGAAGGGGCACGGCATCGGCAAGCCGGTGGGAGATCCCTGGATCATGCCCGGCCTGTTCCTGACCCGGGCCGACGGACAGATCCTGTGGCGGCATCGTTTCGAGCACGCCGGCGATCATCCCGACTTTGCCAACCTGTTCGTCGATGAACCCACCGCAACCGAGGAGGGCGCCTCCCGTTGAGCGGCACCCCCCTGACACTGGTGGCAATCCATGGCAACGGAGGAGGCGCCTTCCGTTTTGAGCGGGTGCTGCCCCACGTGCCAGAGGGAATCGTCTGGCGCGCGCTGACCCTGCCGGGCTTCGACGGCTCCGCCGCCGACCCCACCCTGACCAGCGTCCGCGACTACGCCGACTGGATCGTCGAGCACATCGCGGCCGAGTCGCGTCCTCGGGTACTGCTGGGAACCGGCATCGGCGGCAGCTTCGCCCTGGACGCGGCACAACGCCATGCCGAGCGGATCGACGGCCTGCTGTTGCACGCGCCGGTAGGCACCCGGCTGGATACCCGGCTCTTCCCCCGGCTGATGCGCCGGCCCGCGATCCGGCGACTCGGCAGGCGGCTGATCGCTTCGCCCTGGACCCGGCCGTTGTTCCGCAGGCTTCTGTTTCGCGAGGCGTTGCCCGCCGACTACATCCGGCGGTTCTTCGAGGCCTACCGGCACTGCGCGGCCTTCGAGCAGATGTTCGAGATCATCCACCCCGCCTGGTTCGACGGGCTGCGTCCGGTCGAGCTCCCCGCAGCACTGCTCTGGGGGGAACGGGAGCGGGTGCTGCACGTCGATCAACTCGAGGACTACCGGCGCCTGCTCGACGAACCCGAGATTCGGCGGGTGCCCGGCTGGGACCACTTCCCGATGATCGAACAGCCCGAGGAGTTCATCCACGAGGTCGCCGAGATATCGGCACGTCTGGTCGGAAAGACCGCGAGCAGGGCCGAAGCCGGGGCGGCCCCGCAACGGCCATGAGCTCCGGCGATCGGCCACGCTTCCTGCGGCTGGGCGATCCCGATTCGGGCTACCGCGAGCAGGGTGTCGGCAACAAGGCGCGGCTGCTGTCTCGCGCGGCCGCCGCCGGGCTACCGGTGCCCCGTGGGGTGGTGCTGCTGGATCTTCGATCGACCGCCACGGCGCCGCTGGCCCGCATCCCGGGACTGCTTGGAGAACGGGTCGCCGTCCGCTCCGCGTTCAGCGCCGAGGACGGCGACCGCCGCGCCCTGGCCGGGTTCTTCGA
>CAZBZH010000222.1:0-2319 GCA_964496265.1 uncultured Acidobacteriota bacterium
AAGACCACGTCGATCAAACTGCTCCTCGGCCTGCTGCAGCCGGACCGGGGGCAAGCACGCCTGTTCGGGGTCGATCCCCGCTCCCGGGAAGCGCGGATGCGCATCGGCGTGATGATGCAGATCGGCGAGGTCCCCGCGGTGCTGACCATCGACGAGCTGATCGAACAGTTCCGGGGCTACTACCCCCGGCCACGGCCCGCCGCCGAGGTGATCGAACTGGCCGGGCTCGGCGCGCTGCGCAAACGCCGGGCGGGAAAGCTCTCCGGCGGTGAGAAGCAGCGGCTGATGTTCGCGTTGGCGATCTGCGGCAACCCGGAACTGCTGTTCCTCGACGAACCCACCGTCGGCATGGACGTGGCCAGCCGCCGCACCTTCTGGGAGGGAATCCGCGCCTTCCTCGACGGCGGCCGCTCGATCCTGTTGACCACCCACTATCTGGAGGAGGCGGACGCCCTCGCCGATCGTATCGCGGTGATCGATCGCGGCCGGGTGATCGCCGACGGCAGCCCCGAGACGATCAAGAGCCGCTTCTCGGGCAAGCGCATCCGCTGCCGCACCAGCCTCTCGCCGACGACGCTGCTGGGGCTTCCCGGCGTACGGGAGACCGGCGGTAGCGGCGCATCGGTCGAACTGATCTCCGAGACCCCCGAGCGAACCGTCCGTGCGCTACTGGATGCCGACGCCGAACTGTCCGATCTCGAAGTGATCGGCATGGGGCTCGAAGAGGCCTTCCTGAGCATGACCGAATCCCCCGCCGGGGCCGAGGAGTTGTCCGCATGAGCGAGATCCGTATGCCGTCGATGACCCGCATCGCGCTGACCGACACCCGGCTCGAGATCCTGAGCCTGATGCGGCAGCCGGGCTACTCGCTGCCCTCGCTGCTGTTCCCGGTGATGTTCTACGTGTTCTTCGGACTGGTCTTCAACATGGGCCAGGGGGTTCACATGCCGACCTACCTGCTGGCCGCCTACGGCACCTTCGGCGTGATCGCGCCGGCGCTCTTCAGCTTCGGCGTCGGCGTGGCGGTGGAACGGGCCCAGGGCTGGCTGCGGCTGCGCCAGGCGTCGCCGGCTCCCCCTCTGGCCTACGTGATCTCCAAGACCGGCGTCTGCCTGGCCTTCGCCGCGGTGATCGTTCTGCTGCTGATGACCCTGGGCGCGCTGTTCGGCGACGTGCGGCTGGAGCGCCTGCGCTGGTTCTGGAGCTTCGGCGTGCTGGTGCTCGGCACGATCCCGTTCTGCGCCTTCGGCCTGTGGATCGGGATGAACGTCAAGGGCAACGCCGCCCCCGCGGTGGTCAACCTGCTCTACCTGCCGATGTCGTTGCTCTCCGGCCTGTGGATCCCGATTCAGTTCTTTCCGGAGCTGATGCAGCAACTCGCCTGGGCCCTGCCACCCTTTCACCTGGCCCAACTGGCCTTTGGAGCCGTCGGGATGCCCGTTCAGGCTCCGGCGTGGGTCAGCGTGAGCTACCTTTCGCTGATGACGCTGATCTTCGGCGTGGCCTCGATGCGCTCGTTCTATCGCGAAGACGCCTAGTGTGCCGGACCAACGGGAGGAAACGATGAAGAAGGACCTCGGCTGGCTCGGAGGGGGCATCTTGTTCTGCGTCGCCGCGCTGATGCTGATGCCGACCCCCCAATCGGATCCCGACGCCACGGTGATCGAGAACGTGTTGCTGTTCGACGGCGTCCGCTTCGTCGAAGGACGGCAGGTGCTGATCGAGGGAGGACGAGTCAGCGAGGTGGCGAGCGCCGTCCGCCCCCCTGTCGGCGCCCGCCGGGTCGACGGGGCCGGTAAGACCCTGATCCCCGGATTGATCGACGCGCATACCCACTCCTGGGGTGACGCCCTGAGCGACGCCCTGCGCTTCGGGGTCACGGCGCACATCGACATGTTCACGGCGCTGCAGTTCCTCGATCAGGCCCGGCCCGCCCGCGAGAGCTTCGAAGCGAGCGAACGAAGCGATCTGTTCTCGGCAGGAACCCTGGTGACCGCGGCCGGCGGACACGGCACCCAGTTCGGGATCTCGATCCCGACCTTCGAGAACGCCGCGGAGGCCGACGCCTTCGTCGCCGCCCGTCTGGAAGAGGGCTCCGACTTCATCAAGCTGGTGATCGAGGACGGCAGCGCCTACGGACGCGGGCTGCCGACCCTGGACGCCGAACGGGTCCACGCGGTGATCCAGGCCGCTCACGCCCGGGAGGTGCTGGCGGTGGCCCACGTCAGCACCCTGGCCGGCGCGCACCTGGCGGTGGACGCCGGTGCCGACGGACTCGTGCACATCTTCCACGACAAGGTGGTCGACGACGCCCTGCTG
>CAZBZH010000222.1:2329-7203 GCA_964496265.1 uncultured Acidobacteriota bacterium
CGGCCAGCGCGATTTCTTCATCATCCCGACCCTGGCGATCATCGCCGGCTTCGGCGGCACCTACGCCCATCCGATCGCCCTCGACGACGAGCGTCTGTCCCCCGCTCAGATCGCCTCGCTGGAACGCCGCTTCCCGCTGGAGAACAAGGGGGCGCTGACCCGTGCGCTGGAATCGGTGAAGAAGCTTCACGAGGCCGGCGTGCCGATCCTGGCCGGTACCGACGCCCCCAACCCGGGCACCGCCTACGGCGCCAGCATGCACGCCGAGCTCGAACTCTTGACCCGGGCCGGCCTGGATACCGCCGAGGTCCTGGCCGCGGCCACCTCCCTGCCGGCCGAGCACTTTCCGCTGGGTAAGCGAGGGCGCATCGCGCCGGGCATGCGGGCCGACCTGCTGTTGATCGACGGCGACCCGCGAGAGGACCTCGGCGCCACCGCCCGCATCGCCGCGCTCTACAAGAACGGCCACCCGGTCGAGCCGGCCAACCCCGGTTCCGGCGAAGCGGCGACCGCCCTTGCCGCCGGTTCGATCAGCGATTTCGAACAGGATGGGGTGGAAGCCTCCCAGGGCTTCGGCTGGCAGCCCACCACCGACGAGATGGCCGGCGGGGCCTCCACGGTCGCTTTTGAGCGGGCGGCCGAGGAGGGCAACGGCTTCATCCGCATCGACGCCGGAGTCAAAGCGGGCTTCGGCTTCCCCTGGTCCGGGGTAATCTACTTTCCCGGAGCGGTGCCGATGACCCCGGTGGATGCCACGGGCATCGGTGCGGTGCGCTTCCGCGCCCGTGGCGATGCCGGCCGTTACCGGCTGATGTTCTTCGTCGATGGACAGATGATGCCGATCACCGAGACCTTCGAAATCGAGGAGCGCTGGCGGGAGATCTCGATCTCCCTGGACGCCCTGTCGAGCCGGGAGCGGCTGACCGGCATGGCCTGGGTCGCCGGCCCCGGAGTCGGCGACGTGCGTTTCGATCTGGACGACATCACCCTGGAGCCCGCCCAATGAGCCGCCTGCGGGCCACGCTGCTGGCGGTGCACCGGCGATTGCTGCCGGAGTCCGATGAGCTGGGCTGGACCCCGTACCTCTGGCTGATCTACCTCTCGTTCCTCTACTTCAGCTGGTTCTTCCGCTCCGACGTGACCCGCCTGGAAGTGGGCATGACCGTCGCGTCGACGGTCATCTTTCTACCGCTCTACTTCTACGGGTTCTGGAACCGCGGCATGCGCGGACTGATCGCGATCGTCTGCATCGCGCTGCTGGGAGCGATCGTCGGCCCGGTCAACTGGGGCGCCTCCTGCTACTTCATCTACGCCGCCGGCTTCATCGGTCAGTTCAACCGGATCCGCCCGGCGCTGCTGACCCTGGCCGGACTGCACGCCGTGGTGATCGTCGAGACCCTGGCGATGGACCTGCCCTTCCCCTTCTGGGCTCCCCCGCTGATGTTCGGCACCATCGTCGGATCGGCCAACTACTACTTTTCCCAGCAGGCCCGAAAGCGGGTTCAACTCAAGCTGGGCCAGGACGAGGTGCGGCGGCTCGCGGCCATGGCCGAGCGAGAGCGGATCGGCCGCGACCTGCATGACCTGCTCGGTCACACCCTGTCGCTGATCACGATCAAATCCGAACTGGCCCAGCGGCTGTTCGAGCGGGATCCCGAGGCGGCCCGGCGGGAGCTTCACGACATCGAGCAGGTCTCCCGCAAGGCGATGGAAGAGGTGCGGGAGGCGGTCAGCGGCTACCGCGCCGTGGGACTCGCCTCGGAACTGGCCAATGCTCGGCTGGCCCTCGAGGCCCACGACGTGCGCTTCGACTACCGCTTCGACGCCCGCCCCCTGCCCAGCGAGGCGGATCAGACCCTGGCGCTGGTGCTGCGCGAGGCGGTAACCAACGTGGTACGCCACGCCCAGGCAGAATCCTGCCGGGTACGCTTCCGCCGGGAAGGCGACGAGGGGGTGCTCGAGGTCCGGGACGACGGACGCAACGCGACCCTCGAAGAGGGTCACGGGTTGACCGGGATGCGCGAGCGGCTGGATCGACTGGGCGGCAGCCTGGAGCTCCTGACCGGAGAACACACCCTGCTGCGCGCCCGCCTGCCCCTGCCCGATCCTGCCGAGCCCGCCGCCACCGGGGAGGCGGACATGGCCTGGTCCCGCTCATGATCCGGGTCATCCTCGTCGAAGACCAGTCGATGGTGCTCGGCGCCCTGGCCGCGCTGCTGAACCTGGAGGAGGACATCGAGGTCCTGGGCACGGCGGCATCGGCGAGCGAGGCCCTCGAACGGATCGGCGAGCAGAAGCCGGACGTGGTGATCACCGATATCGAGATGCCGGGCATGGACGGGATCGGGCTGGCCGAGCAGGTGCGCAACCGCTTCGACGCCCGGGTGCTGATCCTGACCACCTTCGCCCGCCCCGGCTATCTGAGCCGGGCCATGGCCGCAGGCGCCGCGGGCTACCTGCTCAAGGACGCCCCTGCCGGCGAACTGGCCGATGCGGTGCGGGCGGTGGCCCGGGGCCAGCGGGTGATCGCGCCGAGCCTGGCCCAGGAGGCCTGGGCCAGCGAAGATCCGCTGACCGAGCGGGAGCGCCAGGTGCTGCGGCTGGCCCGGGAGGGGCGCAGTTCCGCCGAGATCGCCGCCGAACTGCGGCTCAGCGACGGCACCGTGCGAAACTACCTCTCCGAGGCGATCAGCAAGCTCGGCGCGAAGAACCGGATCGAGGCGGCCCGCATCGCAAGGGACAAGGGCTGGATCTGACCGGAATACGCCGGGTCTCCCCGCGGTTGCCTGCTCCGGAGGAGAGATCATGAGACCTGTGATACGCACTGTGGCGGCGCTGGCCCTGGCCCTGCCGCTACTGGCCGGCAGCGGCTGCGCCGCGGACAAGCAAGCCGAAGAGACCGGGAAGCCCGGCGTCGACGACGTGGTACTGCCCGAGGATCTGCCCGGCGAATTCGAACAGCTGATCCGGCGGGGCGGCATCGCCTCGATCGACGAACCGGTCTTCGTCGCCGCCGCCGACGCCGAGGTCGCCGACGAGGCCTGGATGCTCGGCGTGGTGGTCGAGGGACAGGCCAAGGCCTACAGCCTGAACCTGCTCAACCGCCATGAGATCGTCAACGACCGCAGCGGCGAGCGCAGCTTCGCCGCCGTGTGGTGACCGCTGGCCAACACGGCCGTCGTGTACGGCCGCGACTATGACGGGAAGGAACTGAACTTCGAGGCCTCGGGCGGGCTCTGGCACTCGTCGCTGGTGATGCAGGACAAGGAGACCGACTCCTACTGGTCGATCATGACCGGTGAGGCGCTGAGCGGCCCGTTCAAGGGCACCCGCATGGACGAGCTGCCCAGCGGCCGCAAGGTCCAGTGGAAGGAGTGGGTCGCGGAACATCCCGACACCCTGGTGCTGAGCGTCATCGACGAAAAGAGCGGCGAGGCGATCGAACACGTGGCCCACAACCCCTACGAGAAGTACTTCGGCTCCGACGAGGGCTTCCGCGGCAGCGAGGCGGTCGACGACCGGCTACCGACCAAGGAGCCGGTGTTCGCCTTCGAGCTGGGGGACACCCCCTACGCCGCCCCCTTCGGCGGCTTCCAGGGCTCCGGGGCGAGCTTCGACGCCGGGGGCCGGGCGGTGTTCCTCTACCGCCCCGACGGGGTCCAGATCTTCCATTCCAGCGCCGCCTTCGTCGCCGAGAGCGGGGGCTTCGAACAGCAGGGAGACAGCTGGCGGCACCAGCCGAGCGGCGCTCTGTTCGACCCGGAATCGGGCCGTTTCGCCGACGGCGCCGGGGACGCGGTCCAGCCGCTGGGCGGCTTCGACACCTTCTGGTTCAACTGGAGCATGGTCCACGACCAGAGCGAAATCCTGAACTAGCGGGGCCCTGCTGGCCGCCCGGGGGGCCGGAACCTAGATTCCCCGGGTGGCTCAGCTACCCACAGAACTCGGCCCGTACCGCATCCTGGAGAAGATCGGCCAGGGTGGGATGGGTGTCGTCTACAAGGGGCTCGATACCCGGCTGAACCGCCATGTGGCGGTCAAGTCCCTGTGGCCCAGCTTCGCCGCCGAAGAGGGCCCCCGGGAGCGCTTCCTGCGGGAGGCCCAGTCCGCCGCGGCGATCAGCCACCCCAACGTGGCCCAGATCTACGACATCGGGGAAACCCTGGGTCAGGTCTGGTTCGCGATGGAGTTCCTCTCCGGCCCGAGCCTGCTCGACCGGATGAAGGAAGAGGGCCCGATCCCCGCCGCCCAGGCGGTGGAGCTGATGATCCAGGCGGCGTCCGGCCTCAAGGCCGCCGCCGACAAGGGCATCGTGCACCGGGACGTGAAGCCGGGGAACCTGGTGTTCGCCGATGACGGCAGCCTCAAGGTCACCGATTTCGGCCTGGCCAAGGAGGAGCTGGTCGATAGCGGCCTGACCGCCAGCGGCACCCTGGTCGGCACGCCCCACTACATCTCCCCCGAGGCGGCCCAGGGAGAGCCGGTCGACGTCCGCAGCGACATCTACGCCCTGGGGATCACCCTGTTCGAGATGGTCTCCGGCGCGCCCCCGTTCAGCGGCCCGACCTCGGCGGCGGTGCTGATCAAGCACATCCGCGAACCGGTCCCGCCGCTGCGCTCGCTGCACCCGGAACTCCCCTATCCGCTGGTGGCGCTGATCCAGCGCATGCTGGCCAAGCGGCCGGCGGCCCGGCCCCAGAGTTACGACGAACTGATCGAACAGCTGGAGCGCCTGCGCTCGGGTGGGATGGGCCAGGACCCGGGCCGCACCCGGGTGATGCCCGGCGTTCAGGCGCCCGGCTTCAAGCCGATCCCGATGCCCGAGGCCGACGCTGCGAGCGTGCTTGCATACAAAGCCGCACTGCACCGCGCAG
>CAZBZH010000223.1:0-2618 GCA_964496265.1 uncultured Acidobacteriota bacterium
GTCAACACCGCGATCTACAGCCCCAGCGGCGCCTCGGCGGGAATCGGTTTCGCGGTCCCCGTCGATACGGTCAACCGGTTGGTGCCCCAACTGATCGATCACGGCAAGGCGATCCAGCCGGGGATCGGTATCGGCACCCTGCGGGACGACGTCTCCGCCCGCTACGGCATCCAGGGGTTGGTGGTTTCCCAGGTGTTCCGCGACACGCCGGCGGCCCGGGCGGGGATCCGCGGACTGACCCGGGACAGCCGCGGCCGGTTGGAACTGGGCGACATCATCGTGGCCGCCGACGACAACCCGGTGCGTCGCATCGACGACCTGCTGCGGGTGTTCGAAGACCTGGGTGTGGGCAGTGACGTGACCCTGACCCTGGAGCGGGACGGCGAGAAGCGGGACGTCAAGGTCGAGCTGGTCCCGATCAACCTCTAGCCCTCAGCACCCATCCGCGACTCATCGATTGCCGCCTGTCCAAAGAGATGGGCGGCGAGGAGAACCTCGCCGCCCGGGGAGGAGCCGGCGCACCGCGGCGGGAGACCACGGTACGCCGATGGCAGGGTGTTTCTAACTGCGCCGCTGGGGGCGCGGGACTTCGAAGCGAACCTCGACCGGACGTTCGATACCCTTGCCCGCGAGCCGCAGGGTCAGGGGGCCGCCGAGACCGGCGTCGGGCATCGGGAAATAGAGCACGTCGGCGATCCAGGTCTGACGGCTGAGCTCGATGTCATCGAGACGCATGCCGTCGGCGCGAGCCGGGTAGAAGTTCGAGGGCAGCCGCAGCTTGCGGGCGAAGCCGGGGCCGGTGATCAGCGGACGCAGCCGCAGGAGTGAACGGTCGTAGGCTGCCTTGCGGTACTCGTTGCGGATCTGGCCGAAACCGGCCGCGGCGTACTCGACCCCCTGGTCATCCACCAGCACGAAGTTCTCGGGTGAGAGGATGATCGTCGGGCTGTCCTCGACGCCGATGGCGACCGGGATCGGAATGAAGCCGTCCAGTTCGTGGCGGGACGCCGGGTAGCTGCCGAGCACCACGGTCAGTTGCTCGGAGCGGTCCCGGTAGGTGTCGAGGGCGATCTCCTCGCTCAGCGCGCCCTGGGCGGAGGCGGGCAGGCCGGCGAACAGCAGCGCCAGGCCGACAACGGACAAGAAGCTCTTCTTCATCAGGTCCTCCAATCGTTCGCGCTCTTCGGCGCGTGGTCCCAACCCCCCAGGTTCACGTTCTCGAGTTCTTCGTGTCCCCGGGGAATCGCAAAGGGCATGCCGGACCGATCTCGTGCCGATTTCCGCCTGAATTGTGTAATTGAAGGTATGTGAGAGTCCTATTTGAAGGTCGCAGGTGTCCCTGGTGGATGACGGCAAAGAAAGCCTCTAGAGCCCTTGATTCCACAAAAGCGAGACCTAGATTCCTCCCCGCGTGAACGGCAATTTTTCGTCCCCAGAGACTGCGAGGAGTTCGGTGTTTCGTTCGGCACAGGCGACTGATTCGACCCCTTCCCGTTTGTTGATCCTCTCGGCCAACGCCGATGAGCGTCACACGTTGGCGCATTTGTTCGCTTCCGACGGGTACTGCATCGAATCCGCCCGGGACGGGGAGCAGGGGTTGGCCACGGTCGCTCGCTTCCGGCCCGACGCGGTGCTCTGTGACTGGGTCCTGCCCGGGATGGACGGCCTGTCCTTCTGCCGCACCCTCAAGTCCGACGTTGCCCTAGAGCCGCCCCACGTGACCCTGGTTTCCGGGCGGTCCTCCATGGGTGAGCGGCTCCGCGGGATCGAGGCGGGAGCCGACGATCTGGTGGTGCGGCCGATCGAGCCCGACGACCTGCGCGCCCGTCTGCGGGCGGCCATCGTCGGCCGCCGCAAGCGCGGCAAACAGGAGGAGGCCCGGCGGGAGACGGCGATTCGCGAACTGGCCGCCACCGTGGGCCATGAGATCAACAACCCGTTGACCGCGCTGTTCGGCCACATGGAGCTGATGCTGCACTACCTGGAGCAGGGAGACCCCTCCCGCATGCAGCATCACATCAAGGAAGCGGGGGAGGTTGCCTCCCGCATCGGCGACGTCGCTCGCCGCCTGACCCAGCTCGACGAGGTCAAGACCAAGCAGTACCTCGAGAGCATGAAGATGGTCGATATCGGCGAATAGCCTCGCTACGGGCCTGCGGGCCGCCCTGCTATCCTGGTGTTCTTCCCCAAACCTGCAGGAGGACACCGTGAAGCTCGCCCACACCATGATCCGGGTCAAGGATCTCGACGCGACCCTCGACTTCTACACCAACTTCATCGGGCTCAAAGAGGTGCGCCGCAAGGAGATCGGCGACGAGGCGGTGCTGGTGTTCCTGGCCGATGAGAACGAGCACTACCACGTCGAGCTGACCTACAACAACGACGGCCGCGACTACGACCTGGGCGACCAGTTCGGCCACCTGGCGTTCTTCACCGACGATCTGGAGAAGGTCGTCGCCGACGTCGAGTCTCGGGGCTGGTGGTACCGCCGCTCCAAGGCCACCGTCGGATCCAAGTACATCTTCGTTAAGGATCCCAACGGCTACGACATCGAGGTACTCGAGCGCCGCTAGCGGTCAGGCTTCGCTTTGCAATGCCTGTTGCGCTGAACGGCGCAA
>CAZBZH010000223.1:2718-7197 GCA_964496265.1 uncultured Acidobacteriota bacterium
GCGCCGCTAGCGGTCAGGCTTCGCTTTGCAATGCCTGTTGCGCTGAACGGCGCAACTCGGGCCTCTCCTTCAGGCTTCGCTTTGCAATGCCTGTTGCGCCGAACGGCGCAACTCGGGCCTCTCGATCAAGCTTTGCTTTGCAATGCCTGTTGCGCCGAGCGGCGCAGGTGGGGGAGCCGGGTGGCGAACCAGGCGGCGGCGAGCAGGCAGACCGTGCCGCCGATGCCTACCGACCAGGACGCGCCGAAGCGCCGCGCCACCGTGCCGGCGAGCAGTGAGCCGAAGGGGGCCATCCCGACGAAGGCCAGCATGTAGAGGCTGATGATCCTGCCCCGCAGGTGCGCCGGGGACATCAGCTGCAGCAGGGTGTTGCTGGTCGCCATCTGCACCATCAGCCCGCCTCCGACCAGGGTCAGGAGCGCCAGGGAGACGCCGAAGCTGCTGGACAGCGCGAAGGCGATCAGCGAGGCGCCGAAGAGCCCCAGCGCCCGGGCGATGATGCCGCCGGAGCGCTTGCTGCTGGTGCGCTGGGCCAGGTACAGGGCGCCGAAGGTTGCGCCCATTCCCGAGGCACCCATCAACAGCCCCAGCCCCCGGGCTCCGGCATCGAGCACGTCCCGGGCAAAGACCGGCATGAGGATGGTGTACGGGCTGCCGAAGATGCTGGAGATCACCACCAGGCCGAGGATCACCCGGACCGGGGGGGTGCGCAGCGCGAAGCGCAGCCCTTCGAGCATCGAGGCGACCCAGGGCTGAGGGGGCGTGGCGTCCCCTTCGGCCTTCGCCGGCAGGCGGATCAGCACGAGGCTGATCAGGATCGCCAGATAGGACGCGGCGTTGATGCCGAAGACCAACGCCTCGCCGCTCAGGGTCAACAGCAGTCCGGCCACCGCAGGTCCCGCCAGGCGGGCGCCGTTGAAGGCCAGGGAGTTGAGCGCGATGGCGTTGGGCAGGTCCTCGCGGCCGACCAGGTCCTGGAGCAGCGACTGGCGAATCGGGATATCGAAGGCGCCTGCGGTGCCGACGCCGAAGGCCAGCAACGCCACGTGCCAGGCTTCGACCCGGCCCAGAGCGGTGAGCAGGGTCAGGATCGCCGCCATGGCCAGCATCGTTCCCTGGGTCCAGAGCAGTGCCGCCCGGCGAGGTACCCGGTCGGCGGTCACTCCGGCGACCAGTCCGAACAGCAACACCGGAGAGAAGGTGCAGAAGCCGACCACCCCCAGCATGAAGGGGGAGTCGGTCAATCGCAGGACCAGCCAGCCCTGGGCGGTGGACTGCATCCAGGAGCCCATCAGCGACGCCCCCTGGCCCAGCCACAGCAGCCGGAAGTTCCGGTGGCGCAGCGCCCGGAAGGTGCCGGGGGCGATGGGCAGGATGCGCCCTGGAAAGGGAAAGGACATGGCTCGCCGACACCATACTTGCTAACGTGCCCCCATGCCGAGCCAACCGAGCAAGCAGCTGGAGACCTTCCCGAATCCCTGTCCCGAGCGGGACTACGAGATTCGCTTCGATTGTCCCGAGTTCACCTGCGTTTGCCCCAAGACCGGGCAGCCGGACTTCGCCTCGATCACGATTACCTATGTCCCCGACGAGGTCTGTGTCGAGTTGAAGTCGCTCAAGCTGTACCTGTGGTCCTTCCGTGACGAGGGGCACTTCCACGAGGCGGTGACCAATCGGATCCTCGACGACCTGGTCCAGTTGACCCGGCCGCGCCGCATGCGCATCGTCGGCGACTTCAACGTGCGCGGCGGGATCCGCACCGTGGTGACCGCCGAGCACAGCGCCTAGGCGGACCCGTCCCCGTTACCCGGTAGCGGTGAGGCGACTCAGGCCTCGAGGTCGGTCAGCACCCGCTCGAAGATCTCCCGGGTTTCCCCGTCGAACAGGCAGAACAGGATCCGTCCCGGACGGGAGTGGGCGTTCAGGTGGTCCCGGGCCTGCCCCAGCAGGATGCCGGCGGCCCGCTCCACCGGGAAGCCGAAGGTGCCCGCGGAGATGGCGGGGAAGGCGATGCTGTGCAACTCGAGCCCCTCGGCCAGGGCGAGGGCGGCGCCGCAGGCCAGGCCCAGCAGGCGATCGCTCTCCTCCTCGGACTGCTGGCCCCAGACCGGCCCGACCGCGTGGATCACCCGTGCTGCCGGTAGGTTACCGGCGCCGGTGACCACGGCCGAGCCGACGGCGCAGTGGCCGATCTCGTCACATTCCCGCTGGATCGATGGGCCCCCGCCGATCCGGATGGCGCCGGCGACCCCGGCCCCGAGGTGCAACGCCGAGTTGGCGGCGTTGACCAGGGCGTCGACCTCCAGGGTGGTGATGTCCCCCTGGAGCACCTCGATCGCTCCGTTTCCGATCGGTCTGCGCAACCCGTCCGGCATGACTACCCCTCCGCTGGCGGAGCCCTATATTAGCGCCATCCCGGATCGGTGTTTTCGTCGGACTTTGGGTTTTCCGCGTCCGGGTGATATATTGAAACAGGCTCTATTCACTTCATTTTCAGGGAATTACATCCCGTTTCGAGGAGGCTTTTGCGGAAGCAAGAAGATCGAGTACGCGTCAACGAAGAGATCCGTCTGAGTCCGGTCCGTCTGATCGGCGCAGAGGGTGAACAGCTCGGGATCCTCCCGCTGGACGAAGCACGTCGCATCGCCCGGGAATCCGGGTTGGATATGGTCGAGGTCGCACCGGATGCTCGCCCCATCGTGGTCCGCATCATGGACTACGGCAAGCACCTGTTCGAGGCCAAGAAGAAGGCACGCGAGGCCCGCAAGAAAGAGACCCGCATTGCGGTCAAGCAGGTCAAGCTACGCCCGAACATCGATGGTCACGACCTCGAAACCAAGCTGAGTCACGCCCGCCGGTTCCTCAAGGCCGGCGACAAGGTCAAGGTCACCATCATGTTCCGCGGTCGCGACCTCCGTCGTCCCGAGAACGGTCGCAAGCTGCTCGAGCGTGTCATCGAGATCATGGGCGATGACGCCGTGATCGAACAGGCACCCGGCGGCATCGTCAACCGCGACATGAGCATGGTCCTCGGCCCCGTCAAGAAAGTGTAGCCCTCCCTTCAGTCCGTTGTCCTTGCGGGGCCCCCGGTGGGGCTTCTGGGGACCGGTCTGCGCGTGGGATTCGGGCATCCTTCTTGACGCGGGTTCCTCCCAGCGCAGAGAATGCGCAGGTCGATCCGTCACACCCGGGTCCCGCAACCGACGAAGGCATCGATCGTTTGTCCGCATTCAAGCCGGTTCGGCCGTTGACGCCGCGCACCGGCAGTAAACGCTTGAAGGGAGACCCTCATGGGTGAGTCCGCGGCCTCCGGGCCCAACAAATCGAGCACCGGTCTGGACGAGAACGTCGCCGGCTTGCTGAGCTACCTGCTCGGCTTCATCACCGGGCTGATCTTCTTCCTGATCGAGAAGGACAGCAAGTTCGTCAAGTTCCACGCGATGCAGTCCATCGTGACCTTCGGCGGACTGATGGTGATCAGCATCGTGCTGAGCTTCATCCCGTTCATTCAGTGCTTCGCGCCGTTCATCGTGCCGCTGGTCGGCCTGGTGCTGTGGATCCTGCTGATGGTCAAGGCCTATCAGGGCGAGCGCTTCAAGCTGCCGGTGGTCGGCGACTTCGCCGAGAAACAGGCCGGATAGTCTCGACGTCGTTTCGGCGATGGCCGCGTGCCGAACGGTGCGCGGCCGTCTGCCGTTCCCTCCGCCCACCCGCTCGAGCACGGCGGTGACTCCTGCCGTCAGAGCAGGTAGAAGAACACCGCGGCCGCCAGCATGAACATCGCCAGGGCGTACTTGGCGGCGGTGCCCACCACGAAGCCGATAAACGACCCCACCCCGATCTTCGCCGCCTTCTTGAAGTCCGGGTCCTTGACGTATTCGAACAGCACCGAGCCGATCAGCGGACCGAGGATCCAGCCTGGGATCCCGAACGGCAGCCCGACCGCCAGTCCGACGAAGCTGCCGGCAATGCCCCAGCGGGACGCGCCGAAGCGCCGGGCACCGGTGACGCTCGATACGTAGTCGACTACCGAGATGACCAGCGTCACCACGCCGAGCAGGATCAGTTCGATCCAGCCGATGCGGGTAAATCCGTCCGCCCAGGAAACCAGCAGGAAACCGGCGAACATCAGAGGCGCCCCGGGCAACACCGGGAGCAGCAGGCCGACCAGTCCGACGAGCACCAGAGCGATGCCCAGCACGTAGAGCAGTACCGTCAGGCTGATGGCGAGATACTCGTTCAACGGTGCCCCAGCAGATCGGCGAGCACGTCGATGCCCCGCTCGACCACGTCGGGCCGGGCGGAGGTGAAGCAGACCCGGGCGTGGTCGGGGTAGGGACCGAAGCTCGGTCCCGGCGCCAGGAACAGCCCGCGATCGACGCAGTCCGCGAGGACCCCGTGAAGCCCCCGCTCGTCGAGGCGCTCCGAGACATCGAGCAACAGGAAGGTGCTCCCCTGGGGCGCGGCCACCCCGCGCCG
>CAZBZH010000224.1:0-7195 GCA_964496265.1 uncultured Acidobacteriota bacterium
TGCGCATGGCCGCACGGTCGGCACGGCGGCCGCCGCGGATCACGAGCGAACTGTCCGGCTTCCGGTCCCGCTGCACGCCGTTGCTCAGGTTGCGCACCAGGGTCTGCGCCTGGTCGGTCTCCCCGAGCTCATGGGCCGCCAGGGCGAACAGCGCCCGGGTGTAGGCGTTGAGCCGGTTCTTCTGGGCCCAGAGGTTGTCGAAGGCGGTGCGCTGGAACTTGTTGGCCTTGCCGTCGCCGGCAACGGAGACCGCGTGGAGCAGCCAGGCCAGCATCTCCGGCCGGTTCTCGTAGTGGACCAGCTCCTTGTCCAGCCAGTTGACGGCGCGGCGCAGACGGCCGCGATCGATCTTGACGCCGGCGTCGTCGGCCAGCGCCAGGCCCCAGACCACGTAGGCGGTCATGAACGGATCGCTGTCGCTGTCCTTCCACCAGCCCCAGCCGCCGTCACCCCGCTGGAAGTCGGCCAGGCGCTTCAGGCCGGCCTGGACCATGGCGTCGAGTTCGGCCAGTTCCTTCGCGCCCTTCGGCTGAGTCGCGTCGGTGTGGGCCGCCTCGATGCCGCCGAACATGCGGCCGGCGATGGCCTCCTGTTCGATACCGAGCTGCTCCAGGGTGCGGGCGGTGATCACCGCCGGCAGGAAGCGGCTCATGGTTTGCTCGGTGCAGCCGTAGGGGTAGTCGATCAGGTAGGGCAGGGCGTCGAGCATGGTCACCGCCATGCTCGGCGTGACCTGCACGGTCATCACCGTTGAGCGCCTGGCGTCGGGCAACTCGAGGGTCACGGTGACGTCGTCGCCGCGGACCTTGCCCGAGCGGGCGATCAGCTTGTCGATGCCGTGTTCGAAGACCGGGTACTCCCGCTCCATGGCATCGCTGTGGCCGTCGGCCCGCACCACGGCGCGCAGGGTCGCGTCTCCGGCGACCCGGGCGGTGGCGGTCCAGTCGACGCGGGTCTCACCGCCGGCGGGAACAAGCACCGGGTCGGCGGTGCCGCGGCCGTCGAGCACCAGCCCCGCCGCGTCCAGGGAAGGGGTGACGGTCAGGTCGGTCTCGCCGTTGTTGTTGACGATGGCCGAAAGGGTGACCTTGTCACCGGCGACGAAGAAGCGGGGCGCCTGCAGCCGCACGATCAGCGGCTTGTTGGTGCGGGTGTCCGCCTCGCCAAAACCGAAGGCACTGTTCGCCGTCACCGCCCGCGCCGTGGCGTGCCAGGTGGTCAGCGAATCGGGGTAGCTCACCTCGACGGTAGCCTTGCCGTCTTTGCCGGTGGTCACGTCGGGCTGCCAGAAGACGGTGGAGCGGAAGTCGCTGCGGACCTCCACGGTGTCGCCGCCGCCCTGGCCGCCGTCCCCGGGAGCCGCGCCGGCCGTGTTGCCGATGAGCTCGGCGGACACGGCGTCCGCCTCCATGGCCATCGGCGCGGGGGCCATCTGGCGCCGCGCGGATTTCTGGGCGACGTCGCCCCGCATGCGGGCCGATGCCACCTGTTCCTTCATGCCCATCGCGCCGGGCGCCAGGGCCACATTCCCGTCGAATGAACGGGATAGCGGGAGATCTTGTAGGAACTCGTCGGAGAACAGGACCTCGTCGTCCTCGCCGCGCACCAGCTGCACGTACTGGAACTGATCGAAGCTGGAACTGGTCCGGACCCGGTTGCCTCGTTTCGATCCGTAGAAGAACGGCCGGGGATCGCCCGCCAGGTCTTCCTGGATGTAGAACACCGAGGCGTCGACCAGACCCAGGGCGATCTCGGCGGAGACCGGGTTGCCTTCGTGGTCGGTGGTGGTGATCTCGAGGCTGCCCTTGTCTCCCGGCAGGTAGCTCTCGGCGTTGCCCTCGACGGAGACGTTGACGAACTGCTTCTCCGCCGGCACGACCACCGCTTTGCTGTCCCGGTGGAGCATGCCGCCCATGACCATGGCGGCCTCCAGGTGCACGTCGGGCACCCAGCGCTCATCGACGTCCAGCTCGACCAGCTTGACCGTGCCGTTCAGCTTGACCACGCGATGCTCGAGGATCCCGCCGGCCTCGACGGTGAACAGCACGTGGGCGCCGGCAAGCTGGGAGACCAGCATCACCGGCGTGCGATGCCCGGAGCGGAAGGTGTCCTTGTCCAGGATGATCTCGACGCCGTCCCGGTGGTAGCCCAGGTCGGTGCTGTCCCGCTCGGAGACCCAGATCGCCGCCTGGGTCTCGATCGGAAGTTCGTCGGTATCGATGCTCTCCCAGGCGACCTGGTAGTAGCCGGGGCGGTCGGGGACGAAGCTCAGCTCCGCCTTGCCTTCGGCGTCGGTGCGCACCTTGCGGGTCAGCACCTCGTCGCTCTCGTAGCCGCGGAACTTGATGCGCCAGCCCGGGTCGCCGGGGCGGGGGGGCATCGGAGGGAAGTCGCCCCGACGCCGGATCTTGTCCAGCTCGGCGCCCCGCACCTCGCGGTTGTAGGGATCGAGCCAGACCTCGATCCAGCGTTGCCGGGTGACCCGCAGGGTGCCCTCGACCTCCACCGGCCGGCGGTTGGCGTCGACCACGTCGATGTTGAATTGCGCCGGTTGGCCCGGGCGATGCAGGTAGTGATCGGGGCGGATGAACGGATAGTGCCCCTGGCGGCCGACCTTCAAGGAGCCTCGGCCGAGGATCTCCCGGCGGGAAGCGTCGATGACCCGCGCCTCGACGGTGTACTCGAAGTCCTGACCGGCGTTCTCCGGCGTATCGAAGCGCACCGTGGCCTTGCCCTCGGCATCGGTCGCCAGGGTCTCCCGGTGCACGATCTGTCCGCTGCCGCCACCCCAGTAGGGGGCGCGCCCGCGGTCCTCGAAGTACCAGGGGTACTGCCGGGGCTGGGGCATGTAGATCCAGAGCGGCTTCTGGTAGACCAGCACCTCGACCGAGGCCTCGGCCACCGGGCCGCCGAAGTAGTACTCGGCGGTCACCGAGGCCTCGACGGTCTCGCCCATGCGCATCGCCCGGGGCTTGCCCGTGTCGTCCACCGGAGGCTCGACGCGGACCTTGAACTCGGGAAGCTTGTACTCCTCGAGACGGAACAGGCGGGCGTTGCCGATGTTGCGTTTGCTGTCGGCGGTGGTGAAGCGCAGCTGGTATTCACCCAGCGGCATCTCCTCGGTGACTTCGAGGGAACTCCAGAAGCTGCCGAAGTCGTTGAGGGTCGAGTCTCCCTCGGAGACCTTGGTGCCCCGGGGATCGAAGATCTCCCAGTGCAGGACGCGGCCCGACGGGGTGTCGTAGCCCATGCCCTTGGTGGTGCGGGCCACCACTTTCCATTCGACGGTCTCGCCGGGACGGTAGGCCGGGCGGTCGGTGAAGGCGTACAGCCTCCAGTTGCCGTCGGCGTCATGGTGTCCCTGGCTGTAGCTCTGGGCGAAGGCCTGGTGGTCCGCGTCCTCGACGGCGATCCAGAGCTGGGCGTGGCGCCGGTTGTCCGGCAGCGGGAAGCGCACCAGCCCGTCGGCGCCGCTCTTGCCCTCGATGCGGCTCCAGCGTTCCCCCTTGCGGGCGCCGGAGTCACGAATCCACAGCACCGCCTCGGCATCGCGCGGCGCGCCGTCGACGGCATCGGTGATCCACGCCAGGGCTTCCCCGGCCGCGGCCTTGATCACCACCGAGGCGCTGCTGACCAGGATCAACGCCCGGCTCTTCTCGCCGGCGCCCCGGGCCTGCAGCACGTAGGCCCCGATGGGGAGTTTGTCTTCCAGGGTCAGGGCCTTCTGCCCAGGCAGGTGTTCCCCCCGGTCCTCGGTGTCGAATTCCCAGGAGCGCAGCGGCTTCGCCGGTAGCTCGATCCAATCGATCCAGCTCTTGCCGTCTCGCGGCTCGAGGTCCCGGGTCAGGGTCACCGGATACAGCGCGAGCTCCAGCTTGCCGACGTTGCGCCAGCTCAGCTGGTACTGCACCTCGGAGCCGGGAAGGAAGGCGTTGCTGACCGAAACGCCGGCCTGAGGTTTGGTGATCTGTTCGATCCGCGAGCGGGCCTGATCGTGGTAGCGGCTCTCCCCCTTGGGAAACTCCCGCACGACCCGGCGATAGAGCTCGAGGGCCCGGGGGAAGTCCGGCTGCTGGCGGTAGCCCCCCTGGGGCAGCTTCTCCAGCTTGCCGCCGCCGGCCAACCACTCGGCGTAGTTGTAGAGCGCGTCGTCGAACCAGTCGGTGCCGGCGCCGGCCTCGATGGCGGCCTCGAAGGCTTCGCGGGTGCGGCGATGGTTGCGCGGGGTCGCGCCCTGGTAGCGCAGGGAGCTGGCCAGCAGGTACGACGCCCGGGCGTGCTCGTCCCGGTCGCGGGCGAGGCTCCGGGCGTTCTCCAGCACCTGCAGCGGCATCTGGTTGCCGTAGTACCCGTAATGTTCGTAGGGGCGGGCCTGGGGCGGCCGGGCCGCCCGCCAGACGATGCTCAGGTAGCGATCCCGGGCGAGGTCGAGCTCGGTGCTGCCGGCCCACCACTGGAGCGCCTGCTGGTAGTGGTTCCAGGCCGAGCCCCAGTTGCGCATCTCGGGGCGGACCCACCAGAAGTCGCCGAGGGATTCCTGCACCTCGACCCAGACCCGGTCCCGATCCTGCTCCCGTTTGATGTCGCGGATCAGCAGGTCCAGCGCTTGGCGCGCCTGCTCCAGCTTGCCCGGGTCCGCTTGCCGGCTGCCGGCCAGGGCGCGCCAGCGGGTGTCGGCCAGGCGGAACGCGATCCAGCGGGCCTGATCCTCGGGTAGCTCGGCCGCGGCAAGGGCTTCGAGCAGGGGTAACGCCAGGGCGTAGGAGCCCTCGGCAATCAGCCCCTCGGCCTTTTCCAGCCGCGGATCGTCGGTCCTGGCCGGGGGAGCGTCCACCCGGGCAGGTCTGGAATCGTCGGAGCGCACACCAGGATCGTACCCGGCAAGTAACACACCACCCAACAGGGCGAGAAGAACGGCGAAGAGGGGGAGGGGTCGTCTCACGGTCAGGCTCCTTCTGCCCTGGGTGGGGCTTCCTGGCCCCTTATCGGACACCGCCTGTGGCGGGAAGTTCCCCGTTCATGCCCCGATTCGACCATTCATGGGGCTAAGTTCCATTCCGACGGCACTTTAGCGTACATTGGCCCTGTCATGAATCTCTACGTGCCGATCAGTTTGTTGGTCAACAGCTTCGGCGTCCTGGCCTACGCCACGGTGCTGGGGATGATGCTGTTCGGGCCGCGACGGAGCAGCTGGACCGTGGATCGCAGCTCCCGCGAGTCCTACGTGATGTCGATCGTGATGAGCGCGGTCTGCCTCGTCTGGTTCGCCAACGAAGTGCTGATGCAGCTGCTCGACCCGGAATTCGACGGCTACATCCTGCGCAGCATCTCGCTGATGATCGGTTTCCTGTTCCCGCCCCTGATCATGCACTCGAGCGCGGGAGAGACCGAGCCCTTGCCCTCTCGTGGGCGGCTACGGATCCGGCCGACCCGCTCGGCCAGGCGCTGGGTCTGGGCCATGTGGATCTTCAGCCCGGGGCTCGGCCTGTTCGCGCTGACCACCTTCTGGTACCAGCCGTTGACCCAGGTCATGCGTGACCTCGGTCTGCTGTACTTCATCGGCTCGGGGGGCCTGGGGCTCTGCTTCATCCTCGCCGCGATCTTCTCGATCCGGCAGATGTCCCAGAAGCCCGCCGCGGAGAAGGCCGAGGATCGCAAGCTGCGCAAGGTGATGATCCTGTTGTTCGGCGCGGTGATCCTGCTGTTCGTTCCGCTGGTGCTCGAAGGGCTCGGGCTGCTGCGCTTCGGCAGCTACCTGCAGCTCCTGGCCAAATCGCTGCCGCTGATCTTCCTGTTTGCCGGGACCTACTACTCGAACCGCTTCGAACTTTTCGACCTGTTCATCAAGCGGGGCACGGCGCTGCTGGTTACCGCCGCGGGGCTGACGCTGTTCTTCGCCGTGGCGCTTCCGACGCTCGAGGCGTTGCCCGCCGGGTCGGTGCGTCCCTGGGCCTGGGCAGTGGCGATGCTGCCGGTGACCCTGGCGCTGCCCTGGCTCTGGCGCCGGCTGTTCCGTTTCCTGGAGAACGCCTGGTTCGGCCGACACTTCACGTTGGTGGAGGCGGTCAAACATTTCGTCTCGCGGCTACGCGGAGTGTCGACCGAGGGTGAAGCGATCGAGACCGCCGAGGGAGCGCTGACCGAGATCTTCCAGGCGCCCTGCAAGATCGATGTCGGGTCCCTGGCGTCGGCTCCGGACTTCGAGCCGGAGCTGGAACGGCCGCTCTCGACCCGCGAGGACGGCCTGGTCGGCACGGTGCGGATGGGCCCCCGGGCGGGGCAGCGCCCCTACTTCAGCGAAGACGTCGAGCTTCTCGGTTCTCTCGGAGAGGTGTTCTGCGACCTGCTCCAGGGGATACGTGCCCTGGAACAGAAGCGGGTCCAGGAACAGCTGACCCAGGAACTGCAGCTGCAGAGCAGCCGCTCGGAACTCAAGGCGCTGCGCGCCCAGATCAACCCGCACTTTCTGTTCAACGCGCTCAACGCGATTGCCGGCCTGATCCACCAGGATCCGCAGAAGGCGGACCGCACCGTGGAGAAGCTGGCCGATGTCTTCCGCTACACCCTGCGCGGCTCCGATCAGGAGTGGGCGCTGCTGGGCGAAGAGCTGGAGTTCGTCGATGCCTACCTCGCCATCGAGCAGGCGCGCTTCGGCAAGCGCTTGGAGGTGCGTATTGCCGTCGACGAGGGCATTCGCGGGGAGCGGGTTCCGGGGATGATGCTGCAGACGCTGGTCGAGAACGCGATCAAGCACGGCGTGGCCACGGTTCGCGGGCCGGCCCGGCTCGAGATCCACGGTAGCCGGGTCGGTGGGGGCGATCTGGAGCTCTCGGTGCGGGACAGCGGCCCGGGCTTTCCCCACAGCGACCCCGAGGGGCGCCGGGAGCGGACCGATGGCGGCTACGGCCTGGCCAACGTGCGTCAACGGCTGGAGGGGCACTACGGCGAGGACGCGTCGCTGCGGATCACGCGACTCGATGAAGGCTTGACCGCGGTCACCCTGCGGCTACCCTCGACTCCTTCCGGCCACGAGATGGACCGGTCCAACCAGGGAGCCTAGATGCGAGCGCTGTTGGTCGACGATGAGGAACCGGCACGGCTGCGACTGCGGGGCATGCTCGAGGAGGCGGGCTTTATCGAGGTGGTCGGCGAAGCCGAGGATGGCGAAGCCGCCCTCGAGGCGGTCCGGTCGCTG
>CAZBZH010000225.1:0-7191 GCA_964496265.1 uncultured Acidobacteriota bacterium
CGGCCGCCGACCTTCGGCTCCAGGACGACCGATTCCGCCTTGTCCTCGCCAAGGGAGTGGGCTTCCAGCGGCCACCAGATGCCGATGCCCTGAACGAAGTGGTCGAAGGCCTCCCCCGCGGAACGTTCCAGCTCAAGGGTCTTGTGGACGGGTGCGGTGGCCCGGGACTGGGTATCGGCACTCATGGCTTGCTCCTCTTGCGGCGGGGGCGAGGCGTGGACTTCGCCTTCCTCGGACGAGGTGTCCCCTCTTCCAGGGTTTGCTTGAACCGATCGAGCGCCACGTCCCAGAACGTATCGAGGTACGCGCGCAGGGCTTCCAGCCCGGCCGGATCGATCGAGTAGATGCGCTGGCGCCCGCGGGCCTCTTCCCGCACCAAACGAGCGCGCTTGAGCACCTGCAGGTGCTGGCTGACCGCCGGCCGGGAAACCGAGAGGCCCTCGGCAAGCCGGCTCGCGGGGAGCGGCCCCTTGCGCAAACGCTCGAACACGGCGCGACGGGTCGATGGGGCCAGGGCTTCCAACGCATTCACGTAAGTCATGACTTACATGATACGCCGCGCAACCCGTAAGTCAAGGCTTACACGTATTCAAGACTGCAGACGCTGATGCCGGAGCAGCAGAAAGCGAGCCAGGCGCCGGGTCTGGGGATAGACCCAACGCTCGAACAGCGGCTCATGCTCCGGTCGCTTGTCGAAGATCGTGACCTCGGAGCCGATGCCGGACATGCCCGGCTTGGTGTTGATCTCGAGCAGGCGAAGCTGGCCGTCGCTGTCGAGCACGAAATCGAAGGCCACCTCGTGGAGCCGCCCGGGGTGAAGCCGTTCGAGGTAGCCGGCGAGGCCGAAGGACTCGCTCTTCAATTCGTAGGAGGCCTGGCGCGCCTGCTCGGGCCCCAACAGATCGAACAGCAACTCATCGGTGATGGTGATCGCCCCACCCTGGTACACGTTCGAGACATCGCTCCCTTCGGGCGAGACCCGGGCTTCGTGGAGCCAGCCCCAGGAGTCGCCGTCGTGGAGCATCACCACCCGGATATCGAAGGCCGAGCCCTGATGGCGCATGGTCTCGACCCCCTCCTGAATGATGTGGGTGCGCCGTCCGCCGATGCGCTCGTGGATCAGCGTCTCCGCCGCGGCCGCATCCCGCACCTTGCGGGTGCGGCGCTTGCCCTTCTGGTAGTGGGTCAGGAACAGTCCCTCTTCCTTGCGCCGCAAGGTCAGGATCTTGTCCCCCTTGCTGCCCTTGTTGGGTTTGATGAAGGTGATCGGACCGCTCTCGATGAAGCGCTCGAGCTGTTTGCGGGCGTGGCGATAGGGCTCGCAGTGCGGGTGAAGGGTCTCGTGGAAGCCCCGAATGAGCCGATAGGTCTCGAGTTTGTTGCCGACGAGCTCGGAGAAAGCGTGGGGCACGCAAACCTCCAGCCGTCGCTCCTCGATCCAGCGCTCGAAGGCCTCGTAGCCGATCCCCGACTCGAGCATCCGCCGGGTCTTGTTGGTCCAGTTCCCGTTGACCCGCGGCGGTGGCTGCCGTGTTTCGGTGACCTCTCCGGCCTCGAAAAAGTAGCCAGGAACATCAGGAGCATCGAGATCGATATCTCCTGGAGAATAAACGAAGACCTGGCCGCCATGATCCCGCAGGTAGGCGTCGATCAGCGCAATGCGATTCAGCATCGACGGCGTCATGCGCCGGAATGGGGGGCCCCCGCGCGAGCTGTTGTACTGGATCCCGATCAGCATGGGGTACTCGTTCGGTCGATCGAGTGACCTTTCACGCGATCCGTTGTCGAAAGTTCACGTAGGGGGTTCGAAAATGACTGCAAAAGTTACCACGTTCGCTTGCGGGTTTCTGAGCAGTCGCGTACAACAATTTGGGACTTCACAGTGAGCGTCAAATAGTGTAGATGGCCGCGGTGATCGCCCCCCCTGCCGATCCCCGATATAGGATCTCGCGACATGTCAGAGAAAGACCTTCCGGGGCGCCCGGCGACCTCCGAGCGTGAGCCTGCATACCTTAAGCTTTTAAAAGACTTCCCTTCGTCCGATTCGCTGGACATGCGGCCGACGGAAATGGGGCTCAGCAGCGGTCCGATGGACGATCAGCGCAAGACGCGGGTCCGCCTGCGCCTCGCCTCCTGGGCCTTCACCACTCGCCGCGTTCCTCCCGGAGCCGCAACGACGATTCTTGACCCCGCCGGCCGGACACCCGAGGTCGGCGACGTGGTGCTCGCCCGGGTCGATGCTCTCGGACATCACCAGGCGCTGCAGTTGATCAGCGGCCGCCGCCGGCATCTGTTCCCCGGCGATGAGGTCGTGGTCGCCTACGGCAACCGCTACGCGTCGAGCCAGTTCGAATCCTTCGTCCCCGAGTCGATGGGCCCCTGCCACCTGGTCGCCGGCGGAGGCATCGCCTCCCGCGCCGCCAACTGGCACGCCAGCGTCTCGCGGGGACCGACCGAGATCACGCCGATCGGTCTGCTGGGAGACTCCAGCGGCAAGCCGATCAATCTGCGCGACTACGCGATGGAACTCAAGCCGGCGGACGGTCGCTTCTCGCCGACGGTGCTCGCGGTGATCGGTACGTCGATGGACTCGGGCAAGACTCAGACCTGCGTCTACCTGACCCGCGGCCTGATCGCCGCCGGCCTACGGGTCGGCTACGCCAAGATCACCGGCACCGGCGCCGGGGGAGACTACTGGTGGTTGCGGGACGCCGGTGCCGACCCGGTGCTCGACTTCACCGACCTGGGTCTGCCCTCGACCTACCTGACCCCGGCGGACGAGGTGCAAAAGGCGCTGACCCTGCTGACCGACCACATCGCCGCCCAGGGGGTCGACGCGATCGTGATCGAGATCGCCGATGGAGTGCTGCAAGCCGAGACCGCCGAGTTGCTCAGCTCCGACACCTTCGCCAAGCGGGTCGGGGGCATCGTGCTCGCCGCCGGCGACTCGATGGGTGCCCTGGCCGGTGTCTCCTGGCTGCAACAGCGCCGCACGCCGGTGCTGGCGCTGAGCGGTGTCCTCACCGCCGCTCCGCTCCAGGTGTCCGAGACGTTTGCGGCCACCGGGCTGCCTTGCTACAACCGCCCTGAGTTGGCCACCGCCTCGAACGCCATGGATCTGCTGGGCCAGGCCCAGCGTCATATTGCCACCACGAAGGTGGCCTTCGGAGGACCGGGCCGTGATTGACGGAACGAACCCGTCGCGCTGGTCGCTTCCGCGCAAGCGCATCCTGCTCCGCACCCTTCGTAGCGACCCCACACAGGAGTACCTGCTCTACATCCCTGAAAAGGGAGGCGAGAACGCCTCGATGCTGGTATCGGTCCACGGCATCTCGCGCAACGCCTACGAACAGGCCGCGGCCTTCGCCGACCTCTGCGAGCGGCAAGGCTACGTGCTGGTGGTCCCGGTGTTCACGCCGGAACAGCACAAGGACTATCAACGGCTGGGCCGGGCCGGCCGCGGCCGCCGGGTCGACCTGCTGCTCCACACCATTCTGGCCGAGGTCGGCTCGCTGACCGGCGCCGATGTGACCCAGTTCCGCATCTTCGGCTTCTCCGGCGGCGCCCAGTTCGTGCACCGCTACGTGATGGTCCACCCCCAGCGAGTGCTGGCCGCCGTGGTCGCCGCACCGGGCTGGTACACCTTCCCCGACTCCAAGCAACGCTACCCCTTCGGCGTGCGCCCGGTGCGCACCATGCCCGGGGTCCAGTTCAACCCCGAGGAGTTCCTGCGCGTCCCGGTAACCGTGCTGATCGGCTCCCTCGACACCGGCGCGGCCAACCTGCGCCGCACCGACCGGGTCGATAAACAGCAGGGCGTGACCCGGGTGGAGCGGGCCCGCAACTGGACCGCCGCCATGCGTGACGCCGCGACCATCTACGGCCTCGAACCGAAGGTCGAGTTGGACGAGATCCCCAACATCGGCCACTCCTTCGTCGACTTCTACCGCCAGGGCAAGCTGATCGAACGGATGGAGAAGGTGTTCTCCAGCGTCTCCCGTACCGAATCGGCGCGCGGCTCGAAGCTCTCACGCCACCGCGCGCGCCTCGGCGTGCGCACTCCGGTGGTTCCCCTGGAGCTCGTGCACTGATGGCCCGGGCGGACAAGGCCGGGCGCAAGACCCGCGAGAACGAGAAGGATTGGACGAGCGGCCGGCCCGCGCCGGCGGATTCCAAGGTCGCCGCGGAACCGTTCCTCGAACCGGCCGAGACCGGTTCCGGCAACCGCATGCTGCGTCGGATCCTGCTCTGGGGCCTCGCCCTGGGACTGGTCGCCGCGGTGGCGATCCCGACCTGGTTCTGGTTCAGCTATCGCTCGGCGAACGTCACGTCGACCAACGCCGCCGTGCGCGGATACGTCGCCGATGTGGGCACCCGCCTCAGCGGAGCGGTCGTCTCCGTCGAAGTCGACGTGGGGGACCGTGTCGAGGCGGGACAGGTGCTGGTTCGCCTGGCCGATCAACATCTTCACGCCGAGGTGCTCGAGGCCCGGGCCGCGCTGGACGGACTCAAGCGGACCCTCGACGTCGAACGCATGACCATCGCCCACCAACGCCGGGAGGTCGCGCAGCAGGCCAACGAGGCCAAGGCCCGGGCGGATGCCGCCGAGGCTCAGACCGACGCCGCCAAGATTCGCCTCGATGGCGCCACCCTGGAGCATGAGACCCGCAAGAGCCTGTTCGAACAGGACGGGGCGGTGTCCAACGTCGAAGTGCGCGAAGCCGAGAACGACCGCCTGGCCGCCGAGGCCCTGCTGGACGAGGCCCGCGCCAACTCGGTGGTCGCCCGGTCGGCGGGCCAACGCGCGCTGCTCGACGGCGCACGGAGCCTCGGGGGGCTCGAGGCGGACGTGCGCCGCGCCGAAGCCCGGGTTGCCCGTGCCGAGGCGGATCTGGAGAGCACTCTCGTGCGGGCCCCCGAAGCCGGTGCCGTGGTGCGCCGCAACGTTCAGCCCGGCGCGTCGGTCGAACTGGGACAGCCGGTCGTCTCCATGTGGCTCGGCGACCAGGTCTGGATCGAGGCCTGGATCGACGAGGACGACATCGCCCAGGTGCGCCAGGGCGCCGAGGCCACGGTCACCCTGCATTCGTTCCCCGGCCGCGAGTTCACCGGCGTGGTCGACAAGATCGGCCTGGCCACCGACCTCGAGATCCCCGACTCCGACGTACCCCAACCCCGCTTCTCGCGGATGCGCGGCGCTCCGGTGGTCGGCGTCCGCATTCGCCTCAACGAGCCGGCACCTGAATTCCTGCCCGGACTCTCGGCGGTCGTCGCGATACGCAAGGCGGGGTGAGTCCGGTGGCCCGCGACCGGGAGCCGGGTTACGACCCGGAGCTTGACGAGGCGCCCGATCCTCCCCGGCCGAAGGGGATCTTCCGCCCCAAGGGCAACATCAGTCCCCTCGCGCTTACACTGCTGGCCTTCCTCGGCCTGCTCCCGATCGCGCTGGCCTTCTGCCGGGTGCTGGCCATGCCCGACGTCAGCGCACCGAACTTCCCCGGCTCCGGCCTGCTGAGCGACATCGGCCGCTCGCTGAATCTCTCGGTCACCCTGGAGTGGATGCCGCCCGCCGACCGGCCCTCGATCCAGTACCTGTTGTTGCTGCCCGTCGCGGCGCTGATGGTGGCGCTGGTGCGGCTGACCTTCGGCATCCGGGTGCTGGGCTTTCGGGCGATCCTGATCGCCATCGGTTTCCGCGAGAGCGGGTTCATGCCGAGTCTGATCCTGATGGCGATCGTGGTCGGCACGATCATCGCGATCCGCCCCTCGATCCGCAAGATGAAGCTGCCACTCTACGCCCGCATCACGGTGATCCTCTGCGTGGCGGCGATGATCATGGTCGGCGCGGTGTTGCTCGCGCCCCAACTGCGCTCTGAAGCGATCTGGGGAGTCGCGTTCTTCCCGGTGATCATCCTGGCAATGCTCGCCGAGGGCATCGCCCGCACCCTGGAGAACGACAATCTGGTCACCGCCATCTGGCGCGCCGGCTGGACGATCCTGCTGGCCATCGTGATCGCGCTGGTCACGCCGTCGATCGGCAGCTTCATGTTCTATTTCCCCGAGTTCATGCTGACCAGCGTGATCGCCATCGTGCTCGTCTCCGAGTTCTTCGATCTGCGCCTGCTTGAAGCCTGGCCCGAACGGCTCACCCGTTTCTTCGAGGGGGTGCGCCCCTGGTACCACGACAAGCCGCGCATCGCGCTGGTGCGCAACCGCAAGGGCACCGGTTTCGTCGGACGGCTGGGACGCCCGGCGCCGGAGAAGTACCGCAAGAGCTCGGTGCAGCGCCTGGTCAACGCCCTCCGCGAAGAAGGCTACCGGGTCAAGGTCTTCGAGGGGGACATGACCCTGCCCCGCGAGTTGCTGGCCTTCATCCCCGCGCACCCGCTGCGGGGAACGCCCGGCGGAATGGTGCTCAACCTCTCCACCGGCGTTCAGGGCAACGCCCGCTTCACCCAGGTGCCGGCGATGCTGGAGATGGCGGGCGTGGCCTACAGCGGTCCGGACCCCAACGCGCTGGCCCGGCTCTGCGACCGGCTGTCCTTGATGACCCTGCTGCGCGAAGCCGGCGTGGAGACACCCGGGTTCGCCCTCGTCGAGGGCACCGAGGTGCCCGGGGAGCTCGAGTTCCCCCTGATGCTCCACCCCCGCTTCGAACCGGATGCGCGGCCGAAGACGGTGCGTGACGCGCGGGAGTGGGCCTCGGCCCTGCGCCGTATTCGCCGGCGTTACGGCGACGAGGTGGTCGCCGAGGAATTGCCGACCGGCCGCGAGCTACGGGTGGCTCTGCTGGGCAACGACGAGATCGAATGCCTCCCCCCGGTAGAGATTCGGGACGGCGAGAAGCAATGCCCTGCCCCGATCTCCGAGAGCGAGTGGCGGCAAGTACAGGACAGCGCCCGCTCCGCCTACCGCGCCTCCGGCTGCCGGGATCTGGCGCTCGTCGAGGTACGGCTCACCGCTGCCGGGCCGATGGTCGACGGCATCGCCTGGACCGGGCTGTTCGCCCGCCGGGGCTCGCTGATGACCGCCGCCGAGGTGGCGGGCTACTCCTACGCACAGATGCTGCGCCGCCTGGTCGGTGTCGCCGCCCAGCGCTACGGCGGCCGGGCCGAACCCACGGCGGCGCCCGACGAGCCGACGGGCAACGTCGTGTCCCTCGCCGATCGCCGGGCCGCCCCCGAATGAGCG
>CAZBZH010000226.1:0-7188 GCA_964496265.1 uncultured Acidobacteriota bacterium
ACGCCGCCTGACCGGGGCGTGGCGGAGGGCCGGCCCGGACCGCTCTCGTCCTTCCCGCTTCCCGGGCGTAGTAGATGGCTGCGGGAGGGCGACCGCGAGGGAGAGGTGAGATGCGCAGACAGATCGGATGGGTGTTGCTGGCCCTGTGGCTTGCCGGCGGGGCGGCCTGGGCCCAGCACCGGGTGGCCACCATGCCCGGCGGGGCGGCGACCTTCGAGATCACCGCCGAGAGCGGCACGCCCGACGTCCCGTTCAGCGAGATCAACAATCACGTGATCCTGCCGGTGTCGGTCAACGGTTCCGAGCCCCTGCGGGTGGTGCTGGATACCGGAATGCCGATGTCCGGATTGGTGCTCTACGGCGGAGAACGGGCGGACCGCCTGAATCTGGAGTTCGCCGAGGGCATGGGGGTCGCGGTCGGTGGCGCCGGGGGGGACGGCGGTCGCATGACCGCGCGGATGGCGCTCGACCAGCGGGTGGAGCTCCCCGGTGTGACCATCGACGGCATGCAGATCGTGGTGCTGCCCGAGTTCGATCATCCGGTCGGCTATCACGACGGCATCATCGGCGCGACGTTGTTCCAGCGATTCGTCGTCGAACTGGACAACCGGCGCAAGCGCATGCGGCTCCACGAGCCCGAGACCTACACCGCCGACGCGAACGCGCGCTCGGTCGAGTTGGAGATGCGGGGCAACATGCCCTTCGTCGACGCGGGCGTGCGGGTTGACGGGGCGGGGGAGACGCGCCCGGTGCACCTGGTGGTCGATCTCGGCGCAGGGCACGCGTTGTCCCTCAACACCGGCTCCGAGGGGCTGAGCCTTCCCGAGGGGGCGGTGGAGACGGTTCTCGGACGCGGACTGAGCGGCGAGATTCACGGCAAGGTCGGCCGGGTCGCCGGTTTCGACCTGGGTGGGGCGACCCTCGAGCAGGTGGTCACCTCGTTTCCGGTCGAGGAGCACCAGAACCCGCGGGGCATGGACTCACGGGACGGCAATCTGGGCAATGGCCTGCTTCGGCGCTTCAACGTGACCTTCGACTACAGCCGTAAGCGGATGCTGCTGGAGGACACGCCGGAGATGGCCGAGCCGTTTCTCTTCGACGGTTCGGGGCTGCGCCTGGAGTCCCGGGATGGTGGCCTCCAGGTCACCGGGATCCTGCCCGGATCTCCCGCGGCCGAGGCCGGCCTGCAGAAAGGAGATCGCCTGCTGACCCTCGACGGCGAAACGGTCACCGGGGGGGATCTCTACGACGTGCGGGAACAGCTCAGGCGTGCAGGCCGTCAGGTCAAGCTGACGTTCGGTCGTGCGCAGGAGCGCATCGCGGTCGAACTCGGACTGCGCCGGTTGGTCTGAAGGGGCGAACGTTCGAGAACAGGCGGGCTCAGGCGACGCTGAGCAGCTTCTTCTCTTCGTCGAGCTTCTCGACGATCTCCCCCGCCAGGTCATCGAGCCGGGCCGGATCGATCGGCAGCATCAACGTCGACTCGAGGTCGCCCAGATCGAGCTCCGGGTTCCGCTCGGGGCCGAGGCCGTTCTTGACGCAGAGGCTGTTGGCCAGGCTGATGATCGCGACCAACGTCGGGTCGACCTCGGCGCTCATCGGCTGGTGGTGCAGCCGCACCGCCTCCTGCAGTTCGGCGGTCAGGTTCCAGCGGCCGACGATCACGGCGCCGATCTCGGTGTGATCGAAACCGATCACGTCGGTCTCGGCGTCGACGAAGGTGGCGTTGTCGTTGTAGACCCGCTCCATCACGAGCTGGTACTCCTCGCTCATGTTGGAGTCCATCGCGACCTTGCCGATGTCGTGGAGCAATCCGCCGACGAAGGCCTCCTCGGAGGCGGGGTAGCGGCACTCCTTGGCGATGGCCCGCGCGGCCAGGGCCACGGCGAGGGAGTGTTCCCAGAGGATCTTTTCCTTGAAGTTGGTCGAACGCTTGTAGATCTCTTCGGTGGAGCTGGCCATCACGATCGAGCGCAGGGTGTTGAACCCCAGGATCACGATGGAGCGGGAGAGCGTCGAGACGGTGCCGCGCACGCCGTAGAACGCCGAGTTGGAGATCCGCAGGATCTTGGCGGTCAATGCCGGGTCGCGAAGCAGGACCTCTTCCAGGTCCTTGGTCCGGGTGTTCGGGTCGCGGACCATCTCCATCACCTTGACCGCGACCTGGGGAAGTGCTGGAAGATCTCCAACCTTGGAGGCGATGAGTTCAGCTTTTTCCATGAATCTTCTCGATCACTCTGATGTATTAGGACCTACAGAGAGAAGAATTTGTTCTCCGGCGAGAGGATGTCAAGGAATCGAGCACATTGACGTAACCGGGTTGCATCCGGGCGCAGGCTGCCGCGGCTCGGCGGGAGAAAAGCCCGGGATCGTCGGGAAAGTGCGCCCCTGAGGGGGGCCGGCAGGGAATCAGGTCGAGAGGGTGCGGGGCCGGGCGGCGCCGGGCCCCATCTCGGCGGCCTGGCGCAGGATCTCGGCGGCGAGCTGCTGTTCCGCGGGCTCGATGTCCGACCGGGCCTGGGCCAGGCGAGCCGCCCCGGAAGCCACCGCGGGGTCGACCTTGAGGGCGGCCCGGGCCAGCCGGAGCGCCACCCCGGCGTTCATGCTGCTTCCGCCGGCGAGCAGCGCCCGGCGCAGGGTCGCCGCCGACTGGTCCCACTGGGAGTTCTGCCCGTAGAGCTGGGCGATGCGGATCAACAGATCGGGATCGGCCTGAACGCCGGGGATCCGGCCGGTGAGTTCGGCCCAGTGGCTCAACACCATTTCGGGCTGCCCCTTGCGCATGTCGTCGCGGATCACCCGCAGCATCGCCTGGGCCGCCTCGGGTTCCCGTTTGTGCTCACAGGCCAGGCCCCAGTAGGCCAGGGCCGCATCGTGGTTCCGCGGATCGTGAGCGGTCTTCTCGGCCAGGATGCGCATCGCCTCGTCGGCATTGCCCACGGCGTTCAGCTCCAGCGCCCGGTCCACTTCCGGGTTGTCGACCAGGGTCTGTTCCAGTTTGTCGCCGATCTGCTGCTCGAAGCGCGCGTCGAAGCCGAACTTGCGGATCGCGCCGGCGGCGGCAACGCCGAAGACGAAGCCTCCGACGTGGGCCCAGTAGGCGACACCGCCTCCCATGTCCTCGGTCATCTGGGTGAAGGCCATGGCAAAGAACAGCTGCTGGCCGAACCACAGCGGCAGCATGAACCAGGCCGGTGCATCGAACACGCCGCGGAAGAAGAAACCGAACATGTAGAAGAAACGGATCTTGGTGCGCCAGTAGCGCACCAGGAACGCGCCCATCACCCCGGCAATCGCTCCGGAGGCGCCGACCATCGGAATCTCGCTCGAGGGATTGAAGGCGATGTAGGTGAACGCCGCGGCCAATCCGGACAGCAGGTAGAAACCGATGAACACGCCCCGGCCCCAGACGTCCTCGATGAACGGCCCCGCCAGGTAGAGGATCAGCAGGTTGCCGAACAGGTGCATGAAGCCCGCATGCATGAACATGTGGGTCAGGATGGCGAACAGCGAGATGTCGTTGGGGATCAGGCCGAACTTGAAGTAGGGGTGATCATAGACTCCCGACAGCGCCCGCTCGATCAACTCGTCCAGGCGGGCCTGCTCGGCGGCGAGGTCCTCGGAGGACTCCGGCTGCCAGGCATCGCCCGCCAGCGCCTCCATCATCAGTTCCTGCTCGCGTTCGCTCACCCCCTGGAAGACCATGCGTTGGAAGTCCTCGTCCACTTCCAGGTAGGGATGGGTCGCGTAGTACTCGAGGGCCTCGAGCAGCTCGTCCTGCAGGTCGTCCTGGGTACCCCAGGTCGCCTCGTGGGCCATGATCAGCGACAGGATGCAAAGACCCATGATCGCGAAAGTGACCCAGGGCAGACGGCGGACGGAGTCCTCGGAGTGACCGACGGGAAGCAGGATCACGCGTAACCTCGGAAACGATAGGCCCTTCCAGGCGGAATATAGGTGCCCGGAAGCCCGAGGCCAGCGTTGGCGGATCGGCGGAAAAGAGGCTGAAATTTAGAGGAATTCGGGGCTGGGAAGCCGGCCGCGGCAGGGGAGCCGCGACCGGCGTCGAGCTCAGTCCTGGGTCTGGGGCGCGGTCTTCTCGATCATCTGCTGCAGTTCACCGGACTCGAACATCTCGGTGACGATGTCGCAGCCGCCGACGAACTCGCCGTTGATGAACACCTGAGGGGTGGTCGGCCAGTTGCTGAAGGCACAAAGGGCCGGGCGCATGTTGGCGTCGGTGAAGATGTTCCGCACCTCGTAGGGCACGTTCAGGTGGTTGAAGACCTGCATCACCCGCGCCGAGAAGCCGCAGACCGGCATGTTCTTCTCACCCTTCGCGTAGACGAAGATGTGGTTGTCGGCGATGTCCTTCTTGATCTGTTCGGTCCACTCCTCGTGGCTCCGCTCCTGATTCATGCGCTACTCCTCGTGGGATCCGCTCTCGGGGACCCGGGTCTTGAGAGCGAGCGCGTGCATCGCTCCGCCCAGCAAACCGTCGAGAGCCTGATAAACCATCTGGTGTTGTTGCACCCGTGACTTGCCCTCGAACTGGGGCGCAATCACGACCGCCTCGAAGTGATCGTGACCGCTGAAGGTGCCGACCTGGACCTGGGCGCCGGGAAGCGCCTGTTCGATCCGGGACTTGACCTCATCGGGCGATACGAAATCCATGTGACCTTCCATGCCGGTAGAGCCTTGGCGGGGCGAGCCCTCTTCTGGATGCGATACCGGACCGATCGGGGGTTGGACGCCCGCTTTCTGCTTGGGTGTCCGAGAACGATGAATTATAACAAACGGGATGAGCCCCGCCAGCAACCCCAGCCGCCGCTTTCGGGACGCACGACGGTACGTTCCGCTGTGCGTGTTGGCGTTGGCGCTGGTCTCCTGCCAGGGGGCGGGGGAGGCAAACCCCGACGACGCAAGCAGCTACGTCGAGCAGGGGGATCTCGAGGCGCTGCGGGGCCACGGGCGCATCCGCATTCTGCTGCCCAGCCAACAGGCGACGATGCTGCCGCGGGCGGGCAATGCCCTGGACCTCGATCTCAAGCTCGCCGAGGAGCTGGCGCAGCACCTGGGCCTCGAGGCCGAGTTCCGCGTGCTCGAAGATCGCCGGGAACTCATCGCGGGGCTGATCGACGGTCGCGGCGATCTGGCCATCGCGCGGATGACGGCCACCGCCGAACGCCGCGAGCAGATCTCGTTCTCGCTTCCCATCGATCACGTCCGCGAGATGCTGGTGACCCACGTCGACGCTCCGCCGATCGCGGGCCCCGCAGACCTGGACGGCGTGCGCGTTTCCGTGCGGGAGAGCTCCTCGTTCTACGGAACGCTGCTCGGCGTTCGCGAGGATCAGCCGGGACTCGAGATCGACACGGTCGACGAGCACCTCGATACCGAGGAGTTGCTGTATCGCGTGGCCCGGGGGGAGCTGCAGGCGACGGTGGCCGACGAGGATCTGGTCGAGCAGGTTCGCAACTATCTGCCGGAGCTACAGCCTGCCCTGGCGCTGACCCAGGCGCGTCCCATCGCGTGGGGTATGCGCCCGGACGCCGAGCAACTCAAGGCGGCGGTGGACGGTTTCCTGCAACAGTGGGAGCTGACCCGTCATCTCGACACGGTGATGCAGGGGGATCTAGACGCGATCAAGGAGCGCCGGGTCTTGCGGGTGCTGACCCGCAACAACGGCGCGACCTACTTTCTGCACAAGGGGCGCCAGGTCGGCTTCGAGTTCGAGTTGGCCCGTCGCTTCGCCCGGCAGCTCGGTTGCCGGGTGCAGGTCGTCGTGCCGCCGACCGCCGACCTGTTGATCCCGTGGCTGCTCGAGGGGCGGGGCGATCTGATCGCGGCGTCGCTCACGGTGACCCCCGAACGTGCGGAGCAGGTCGCCTTCGGCCGGCGCTACAACGAGGTCGAGGAGATGCTCGTCGCCCACGTCGACGATCCGATCGAGAGCCTGGATCAACTGGCCGGCCGGACGATCAGCGTGCGCCGGTCGAGTTCCTACCATCAGTCCCTGAGCCGCCTGCAAGAGGAACTCGGGTTCGTCATCGGCGAGGCTGCGGAACATCTCGAAACCGAGGAACTGATCGAGCAGGTGGCCGCCCGCTCGATCGAACTGACCGTTGCCGACAGCAACATCCTGGCGATCGAGCAGAGCTATCGCGACGACGTACGCCCGGTCTACACCCTCGGCGAACCCCGGGAGATTGCCTGGGCGGTGCGCCCCGGCGATACGGCGCTGCTTGCCGAGGTCAACCGCTTCTGGCGTCAGGAGTACCGGGGTGAGTTCCACAACATTCTGAGCAAGCGCTACTTTGCCAACTCGCGGCGGATCGCCCGGCTGCAGCAGGCCCGGGAGGACGGCGCGCTGAGTCCCTACGACGACCTGTTCCGCAAGTGGGCGGATCAGACCGGGATCGATTGGCGCCTCCTGGCCGCGCAGGCCTTCGTCGAGTCGGAATTCGATCCCGGGTCGGAGAGCTGGGCCGGAGCGGTGGGTCTGATGCAGGTGCTGCCCCAGACCGCGGAGCAGGTCGGGGTCGACGGCGACCTGCGCGATCCGGAGACCGGGATCCGGGCCGGCGCGCTGTACCTGGATTACCTGATCGACCGCTTCGATCCGGCGCTGCCCCTGGCCGACCGCCTGCGCTTCGCCCTGGCGGCCTACAACGCGGGCCTGGGTCACGTGCTGGACGGCCGCCGGCTGGCCCGGGCCAAGGGGCTCGACCCGGACCTGTGGTTCGACAACGTCGACCGGGTGTTGCCGCTGCTCAGCCGCCAGGACTACGCCAACCAATCCCGCTACGGCTACTGCCGTTGCCGCGAGACCCTGGCCTACGTGCGCCAGATCGACGATGCCTACGCCGCCTACATCCGGGAGACCGACATCGCCGCGGCGCCGCCCGCCGGTCCGGCGGAGTCCACGGCGCAGGGGTTGGTGGCCGACAGCCGCTAGCGGGGCTAGGTCTCCATTCGGGCCTCGCGTACAATCCGGCCCCATGCGATATCTCCAGAAACCCCGCCGTGTTTCGCCTTGGCTCCTCATTCTTGCCGTCACCCTCGCGGCCGGCTTCACCGGCATCGCGGCGGAGGAAAAGAAGCCCCCGTCGTTCGAGGAGAAGGTCGAGGGACTGGAACGCCGCGCCGGCCTGCTGACCCTCTGGATCGACGCGCCGAAGGGCAAGG
>CAZBZH010000227.1:0-7182 GCA_964496265.1 uncultured Acidobacteriota bacterium
CCCACGTCGAACCAGGCCAAGGCGGTCGCGTTGACCGTTCGAACCCTCAACCCGGTCGGCTCCGGACATATCCGCGTGCAGAAAGCCGACGGCTCCACCTTCGTCGGCCCGGTGAACCGGCTCCACACCTACGTCGCCGGTGAGAGCTCGGAGAGTTCGATGATCGTCCCGCTCTGCGACGAGGTCGCCGCGGCCCCTTGCCTGGATGGCGACATCCTGCTGCGGGCCTTCGGCTCCAGCGAGTCAGTGCGGTTGACCGTGCAGGGCTACTTCGCCCAGGGCGACCGGGGACCGCAGGGAGACCCGGGCATCGACGGCACCGACGGTCAGAACGGCGCGCCGGGTAGCGACGGGGTGGATGGGCTGCCCGGAGTCGACGGTGAGGATGGACAGAACGGAGAGGACGGCGTGGACGGCCTCCCGGGCCCCGCTGGGCCGGCGCTGGTCGATTCCGCCGTCTGTATCGATGTGCTCGCCGTCGGACCGAGTTGCTACAACGGCGTGAGCATCGGCACTCCGGTCACCACGGCCTGCAACAACGTGTGCCCGGCCGGGGTCACGCAGGCGACTCTGGCCCCTTGCAGCGCTAGCTCGTCCAACGGCACCTGTGTCTCCAGCGTGATCACGACCTGCGGCTCGCGCAACGGCTTCTGCTGCGTCTGCAAACCCAACTGACGCAGAAGGGCGCTACCGCGCCCGGGTACCCGGCGGCGATCCGAACGGGACGCCGCCGGGTATCGACGAAGTCCCCCGCCCGTGTACACTCCCGCCCATGGAGACCCGTGACGTTCCAATCTGGCTGACCGTGGTGCTGGCCGTGATGGTGCTCGCCCTCGCCGGCTGCGGTGGTAGCAACCATGCCCCGGTGGTCGACTGCGACCGCGGCACCCTGGATACCCGCTACTGCGACACCGACGGCGATCTGCTGGCCGACCCGCCGACAGAGCCCGCCGACCTGCTGGATCCCAGAATCCTCAACTTCTCCTACACCCCGGTGGAAGATCCGGCCCAGTACAAGGAGACCTGGCAGGAGTTCCTGGATCACCTGTCGGAGGTCACCGGCAAGCGGGTGGTGTACTTCCAGGTGCAGTCCAACGCGGCCCAGATCGAGGCCATGCGCGCGGGCCGGCTCCACGTGGCCGGGTTCAATACCGGCAGCGTCCCCTTCGCGGTCAACGTGGCCGGATTTCAACCTTTCGCCATGATGGCCCACGACGACGGCAGCTTCGGCTACCACATGGAGATCATCACCCGGGCGGACTCGGGGATCGCCGACGTGCCCGGACTGCGGGACAAGACCCTGGCCTTCACCTCGCCAACCTCCAATTCCGGGTTCAAGGCGCCCTCGGCCCTGCTGAAGAGTGAGTTCAACCTGATCGCCGACCGGGACTTCGAGTCGGCGTTCTCGGGCAAGCACGACAACTCGATCCTCGGCGTGGCCAACGGGGACTATGACGCCGCCGCCATCGCCGACGAGATCCTGATCCGCATGGTCGGCGCCGGCCTGGTGCAGCGCGACGAGCTGCGCACCCTGTACCGCTCGGACCCGTTCCCCACCACCGCTTACGGCCACGCCCACAGTCTCGACCCGGCGCTTGCCGAGAAGATCCGCGAGGCCTTCTTTACCTTCGACTGGGCCGGGTCCAAGATGGCCGCCGCGTTCGGAGACAACGCAGGCGACCGGTTCATCCCGATCACCTACCAGGAACACTGGGAGGTGATCCGCACCATCGATCGGCAGAACGGTGTCGAGTACACCTCCGAGCGCTGATTCCGCGGTCAAGCTCGAGCTTCGCGGGCTTACCAAGCGTTACGCCGGCGGCGCCGAAGCGCTGCGGGATGTCGATCTGCGCCTGGCCCCGGGCGACGTGCTGGGGTTGATCGGTCCCTCGGGCGCCGGCAAGAGCACCCTGATTCGCTGCATCAACCGGCTGGTCGAACCCAGCGCGGGCTCGGTGCGGCTCGATGGCGAGGAGCTGACCGCCCTCGGCACGGGAGCCTTGCGGCGCGCGCGCCGGCGGATCGGCATAATCTTCCAGGAGTTCGCCCTGGTCGAACGGCTGACGGTGATGGAGAACGTGCTCTCCGGGCGCCTGGGCTATACCGGCCTGTGGCGCAGCCTGACCCGGCGGTTCCCCGCGGAGGATGTGGAGGCCGCGCTGACCCTGCTGGCCCGGGTCGGCCTCGACGGCCTTACCGATCAACGGGCGGATCGGCTATCCGGCGGACAGCGTCAACGGGTCGGCATCGCCCGGGCCCTGATCCAACAGCCGGAGCTGCTACTCGTCGACGAACCGACGGCAAGCCTCGATCCGAAGACCGCTCGGCAGATCATGCGCCTGATCTGCGAACTCGCGGCGGAACGATCGCTGACCGCCGTGGTCAACATCCACGATGTCCCGCTGGCGACCCGTTTTCTGCCGCGGATCGTCGGCCTGCGAGATGGACAGGTCGTCTTTGACGGACCGGCGTCCGAACTCAACGCCGAGGCCTTGACGGCGATCTACGGAGAAGAGGACTGGCGGGATACGGCCGCCGACGGCGCCGAAGACGAGGACGCGCGACTCCCCGGCGCAGCATCGACGGACCGGGAGGCATGAGCCGTCGCACCGGCCTGATCCTGCTGCTGTTCGGCGGCTATCTGGTCGCGGCCCTGGCAAGCCTGGAGATCGACGCCGAACGGGTCGCCGAGGGGGTCGCCCGGGGCGGCAAGTTCCTCGGCGGATTCCTGCAGCCGGATTTCGCCAGCCGCTGGAGTGACGTCTCCGCCGGGATGCTCGAGAGCCTGACCATGACCGTGGTGGCGACCCTGGCCGGGTTGCTGCTCTCGCTACCGGTCGCCCTCGGCGCCGCCCGCAACATGGCACCGACACCGATCTACCTGGCCTGCCGGGCGATCGTGGCGGTCTCCCGCAGCCTGCACGAGCTGGTGATCGCGATCCTGTTCGTCGTCGCCGTCGGCTTCGGACCGCTGGCCGGAGTGTTGACCCTGGCCTTCGCCAGCGTCGGCTTCCTGGGCAAACTGCTGGCCGAGGAGATCGAGGAGATCGACCCGGCTCAGCTCGAGGCGATCCGGGCGACCGGCGCTCGGGGCCCTCAGCGGCTGTGGTACGCCGTGGTGCCGCAGGTGACTCCCCGCCTGGTGGGGCTGACGCTCTATCGCCTCGACATCAACTTCCGCGAGTCGGCGATCATCGGCGTGGTCGGGGCCGGCGGCATCGGCGCCACCCTCAACACCGCCTTCCAGCGCTACGAGTACGACGTCGCCGCGGCGATCCTGATCCTGATCATCGCCGTGGTGCTGGTCGCCGAGTACGCCTCGGGCCACGTGCGCCGGAGGGTGATGTAGTGCCGGTGGTCGCGCAGGACGGGCGCAAGCTGTGGCAGCGGCGCACCCGCGGCGAGAGTCTGACTCGCTGGGCGCTGTGGTTCGTCCTGGTGCTGCTGATCGCGATCTGCTGGCGTTTCATCGACGGGCAGACGGTCTGGGAGTTCGTCTACGACGCGCCCTACCAGACCATGGACCTGGTCCAGCGCTCCTGGCCGCCGGATGTGGCTACCTCGGCGCCCTGGCCCGGCCGGTCTGGGACACGTTGAATATCGCCACCCTCGGCACGCTGCTGGCGGTGGTGCTCGCGGCGCCGATCGCCTTTCTGGCCGCTCGCAACACCACCCCCTCCCGGATGCTGCGTGCCGGCGCGTTGCTCGCCATCGTCTCCTCCCGTTCGATCAACTCCCTGGTCTGGGGCCTGGTGCTGGTCTCGGTGTTCGGCCCCGGGGTGTTGGCCGGCATCCTGGCCATCGCCCTGCGTTCGATCGGCTTCGTGGCCAAGCTGCTCTACGAGGCGATCGAGGAGATCGATCCGGCGCCGGTGGAGGCGATCGAATCGACGGGGGCCCGGCGCCTCCAGGTGCTCGGCTTCAGCATCGTGCCCCAGGTGCTGCCCGCCTTCGCCGGCATCTCGGTCTTCCGCTGGGACATCAACATCCGTGAAGCGACGGTGCTCGGCCTGGTCGGCGCCGGGGGCATCGGCATCCAGCTGGAAGCGGCCAAGGACTCCCTCGACTGGCAGCGGGTCGCGATCATCCTGCTGTTGATCCTGGGGCTCGTGGTGATCAGCGAGGCGGTCTCGGCAAGGCTGCGCAAAGCCGCGTCGTAGCTCTTTCATCCCGGACCGCAATCAATCCCCCAGCGGTCCGTTATAATCCTCTCGATGCCCGATACTGCCCCAAACAACGAACTTCGCGGCCCGACGGACACCGACCCGTCCATCGAGAAGATGCAAATCAACCGCTGGCGCGAGATGACCCTGGAAGACAAGGTTCGCCTGTTCGGACAACTCTGTCGGGATGCGAGGATCATGACGTTCGCCGGGATTCGCAGCCGGAATCCCGGTATCAGCGAGCGGGAATGCCTGCTGGAATACGCACGGATCACTCTCGGAGATGCTCTCGCGGAGCGTGCCTACCCCGAGCTCCGACAACGCCGCTCGCAGACCAACGAGTGATCGCTGTTCTCGAAGCGGCCCTGACGGTTGCCCGAGCGCTCGAGGCTCTGGGAGTTCCCTACCTGGTCGGCGGCTCCATGGCGAGCTCGTTTCATGGTGAACCCCGGACTACCCAAGACGTCGATATGGTCGTGGGCCTCAAGCCCAAAGACATTGAAGCGTTTGTGGCTCAACTCGGAGACAACTTCTACGCCGAGGTCAGCGCCCTCGGCCGAGCCGTAGAACATCGTTCGAGCGCAAATCTGATCCACCTCCCCTCATCGACCAAGATCGATCTCTTCATCATGGGCGGCACGCCGGTGGACGCCAAACAGATGGCCCGCAGGCAACGCCTCGCCTTGCCGGAGATCGATGGAGCACACCTCTACGTATACGCGCCCGAGGACATCCTCCTCCAGAAACTACGCTGGTACCGACTTGGCGACGGTGTTTCGGAGCGGCAGTGGCGGGACGTACTTGCATTGATACGGGTGCAACATGGCCGGCTCGATCTGGACTATGCTCGAGAGACCGCGGCGGAACTCGGCGTGGAAGATCTGCTGGAGAGTGCCTTAGACGAGTCTTCCAAGAATCGCTAGAGTCCTCGGACATGAGTTCCCCGCGCAAAGCCCGCAACCTGGTCCTCGTGTTCGGCGATCAGCTCAATGACGACTCCACTGCCTTCGACGGGTTCGACGACGCGCGGGACGCCGTCGCCATGCACGAGGTCCGCGAAGAAGCGAGCTACGTGCCCCAACACAAGCAGCGCATCGCGCTGTTCTTCGCCGCCATGCGCCACTTCCGCGACCGTCAGCGTGAAGCCGGGCGCACCGTGCACTACCGGGAACTGACCGACCGGGACAACCGGGGCAACTTCGCCGACGAAATCGCCGAACGCATCCGCAGCCTGCGCCCCGAGCGACTGATCGCCGTGGAGCCCGGCGACTGGCGGGTGCGAGAGATCCTGAAGGAGACCGCCCACCGGCACGGGGTCGAACTGGATCTCCGGGAAGACGAGCACTTCCTCTGCTCCCGGGAACAGTTCGAGAGCTTCGCCAAGGGGCGCAAGAACCTTCTGCTCGAGTTCTTCTACCGGGCCGAACGCAAACGCCTCGATCTGATGATGAACGGCAAGGAGCCCCGCGGCGGCGCCTGGAATTTCGACAAGGACAACCGGGAGAGCTTCGGCGCCGACGGACCGGGCAAGATCCGCCCCCTCCGTTCCTTCCCACCAGACCCATTGACCCGGGAGGTCCTGGGAATGGTGGCCCGGGAGTTTCCGGATTCCCCCGGCAAGCTGGAGGGCTTCGACTACCCGGTGACTCCCGGCGACGCAAACAAGGCGCTGACCGACTTCATCGAGCACCGCCTGGGGAATTTCGGTAGTTACCAGGACGCCATGGTCACCGGCGAGCCTTTCCTCTATCACTCCCGCCTCTCGAGTTCGCTCAACCTACATCTGCTGGATCCCCGGGAGGCGGTCACCGCGGCGATCAAGGCTCTGGATGAGGACCGGGCGCCGATCAACGCCGTCGAGGGCTTCGTGCGGCAGATCGTCGGCTGGCGCGAGTACGTCCGGGGCATCTACTGGCTGAAGATGCCGGGCTACGCCGACATGAACGCGCTCAACGCGCAACTCGAGGTTCCCGAGTTCATGTGGACCGCGGAGACCGAGATGCGCTGCATGGGCGACTCGGTGGGGCAGCTTGTCGAGCACGCCTACGCCCACCACATCCAGCGGCTGATGGTCCTGGGGCTCTACACCATGATGCTCGGGGTGCGCCCCTTCGCGGTCCACGAGTGGCACATGTCGATGTACGCCGACGCCATCGACTGGGTCTCGATGCCCAACGTGGTCGGCATGAGCCAGTTCGGCGACGGCGGCATCGTCGGCACCAAACCCTACTGCGCCACCGGCAAGTACATCGACCGCATGAGCGACTACTGCAAGGACTGCCGCTACGACCCGAAGAAATCCAGCGGCGACGACGCCTGTCCGTTCACCACGCTGTACTGGGATTTCCTGGCGCGGAACCGTCCGAAACTGAGCAAGGTGCCGCGCATGAACATGCAGCTGCGGAACCTCGATCGGAAGAGCAAGGGAGAGCTGCTCTCGATCCGTAGCCAGGCAGAAGGGATCCGTGATCAGCCCTAGCCTCATGCAATTCGACGCCCGGGAATGAGCGGCCCTCCAGGTAGCCTTCTTGCCAGTTCCGGGGGACCCAGGTATAACGGTCGCCGTGACCCGCTCTAGGCAAATCTGGGTTTGGGCGGTGCTGGCCTGCTTCCTGTTTGTCGGCATTTCGGCTCTTGCGCACGCTCACGAGGCTGAGCATCACGGCGATCACGAGCATGACTGCTCGATCTGCGCCGTCACCGATCAATCGGCAGACCTGGAAGCCCTCGATTCGACCTTACCCGGCCTCTGCGCCGTGGAGGATACCCCGGCCACCGCTTGCTCCTGCGAGCTCCGGCTTGACCCATCTCCCGGCAACCCTCGCGGCCCTCCCTGCCAGCCCTGACCTAGCCCTGCCCCAATCCAGTTCGCCTGAAATCAGGTGAATTGCGCTTGCGTGATGACGTTCCAAGAGCGCTGCCTCTGCAGTCGCCGGCGTCTCATGCGGGTCGCGCCAAATCTCGGATCGCCGACGGCGATCCAGTACCGGGCATGCCGGCCTAACGAAGACCCATCCTT
>CAZBZH010000228.1:0-7101 GCA_964496265.1 uncultured Acidobacteriota bacterium
ACATGGAAAACCTGTTGTCCGAGAGGGGACGCTGATGACCGACAACAAGCCTTCGGAAGTCGCCTTCGACAAGGTGGAGGATGCCCTCGCCGATCTCGCCGCCGGCAAGATGGTGATCGTCGTCGACGACGAGGACCGGGAGAACGAAGGGGATGTTGTCTTCGCCGCCGAGCATGTCACCGCCGACATGGTCAACTTCATGGCGACTCACTGCCGCGGCCTGATCTGCATGCCGCTGACTCCCGAGCGTCTCGATGCGCTGCAGATCCCGCTGATGGTCCAGGACAACACCGCCCGCCGGGGGACGGCCTTCTGTGTCTCGATCGAGGCGCGCAACGACATCACCACCGGGATCTCCGCGGCGGACCGGGCCCAGACCATTCGCATGGCGGTCGACGAGAACACCCGCCCCGACGACCTGGCGCGTCCGGGGCACATCTTCCCCCTGCGCGCGACTCCCGGCGGGGTGCTCAAGCGTGCCGGCCATACCGAGGCCTCGGTCGATCTGTGCCGCCTGGCCGGGCTGAAACCCGCGGCGGTGGTCTGCGAGATCATGAACCCCGACGGCACCATGGCCCGGGTCCCCGATCTGATCGAGTTCGGCAAGACCCACGGCCTGCGGATGCTGGCCATCGCCGATCTGATTCGCTACCGCATGGGCACCGAACGCCTGGTGGAACGGGTCGCCTCGCCGGACCTGCCCACGGCGGTCGGTGAGTGGAAGATTCACGCGTTCCATACCGAGTTGGAGAATCGCACCCACGTCGCCCTGGTGAAGGGGGAACCCACGGGGGACGAACCGACGCTGGTGCGGGTGCACTCCGAGTGTCTGACCGGCGACGTGTTCGGTTCCCTGCGCTGCGATTGCGGCCCGCAACTGCAGCGGGCGATGGAGCTGATCTCGGCCGAGGGCAAGGGCGTGATCCTCTACCTCAGGCAGGAGGGCCGGGGAATCGGCCTGGCCAACAAGCTGCGGGCCTACGAACTTCAGGACGATGAGAACCAGGACACGGTGGAAGCCAACCTCAGCCTGGGCTTCAAGGCGGACCATCGGGACTACGGCGTGGGCGCTCAGATCCTCTACGACCTGGGGATCCGGCGGCTGCGCCTGCTGACCAACAACATGCTCAAGTACGTGGCCCTGGACGGCTACGGGCTGGAGCTGGTCGAGCGGGTGCCGCTGGAGCTCCCGGCAGTGGACGAAAATCGCGACTACCTGAAGACCAAGAAGGACAAGATGGGGCACCTCCTCAAGGAGGTCTGAGCGCGGGCCCGGTTCCTTCTCTCGGTCTACCGGGCGCCTCTGGACGCTCTCCCTAACCCTTTGTATAATCGCGACTTTGTTTGCGGGGCTGTGCTGTTCAAGCCCCCGCGCCCGATGATCCCTCGCGGAGCTCAACCTTGCTCGACAATCTCTCGGAACGCCTTCAGGGCGTATTCAAGAAGCTCCGTGGCCAGGGCCGGGTCAGCGAAGCCGTGCTCAAGGAGAGCCTGCGTGAGATCCGCATGGCGCTGCTCGAGGCGGACGTCAACATCGCCGTGGTCAAGGAACTGCTCTCCAAGGTTCGGGAGCAAGCTCTCGGCCAGGAGGTGCTGCAGAGCCTGAGCCCGGGGCAGCAGGTCATCAAGATCGTTCGCGACGAACTGCTGACCCTGCTCGGCGGAGAGGGTGCCGCCAAGCTCGACTTCGCCTCGAAGCCTCCGACGGTCGTGATGATGGTCGGCCTGCAGGGTTCGGGTAAGACCACCAGCACCGTCAAGCTCGGCAAGCTGCTCAAGAAGCAGGGGCGCTACCCCTACCTGATCCCCGCCGACATCTACCGCCCGGCAGCCATCGAGCAGTTGGTGCGCCTCGCCGAGACCGCGGGACTCAAGGCCTTCGAACACGACGGCAGCCGCACCCCCCTCGAGATCGCCAGGGAGGGGGTGGTCGCGGCACGCAAGTCCGGCTTCGACACGGTGCTGATCGATACCGCCGGACGGCTGCACATCGACGACACGTTGATGTCCGAACTCGACGGGCTCAAGGCGGAGTTCGGTCCCCAGGAGATCCTCTTCGTCGCCGACTCGATGACCGGCCAGGACGCCGTGCGCTCCGCCGGTGAGTTCCACAAGGCGCTCGGCCTCACCGGCGCGGTGCTGACCAAGCTCGACGGCGACTCTCGCGGCGGCGCGGCTCTCTCGATCCGCCACGTGACCGGCGTGCCGATCAAGTTCGTCGGCACCGGCGAGCGCCCCGACGACTTCGAGACCTTCCACCCCGACCGGTTGGTCAGCCGCATCCTCGGCATGGGAGACGTGATCTCCCTGATCGAAAAGGCCGAGGAGACGATCGACGAGAAAGAGGCGGTCAAGCTGGAGCAGAAGCTCCGCAAGAACACCTTCGATCTCGAGGACTTCCGGGACCAGCTCAAGATGGTCCGCAAGATGGGGCCGCTCTCCAGCGTGGTCGGCATGTTGCCCGGGATGGGGGCGGTCAAGGAGGCCGATCTGGACACCGGCGCCCTGGTCCGGGTCATCGCCATCGTCGACTCGATGACCCCCAAGGAGCGTCAGTACCCGCAGATTCTCAACGGGAAACGCAAGAAACGGGTGGCCCGTGGATCGGGGCAATCGGTCCAGGAAATCAACCGTTTGCTCAAGCAATTCGCCCAGATCAAGAAGATGATGAAGACCCTCCAGACCCAGAAAAAGCGGGGCGGGGGGCGCCGTGGCGGCGGGAAGCTGCCGTTTTTCCGCAAATAGGCTATATTTCCGCGTTTCCGGAGGTGTTCCCCCGGGGGAACACCGGCTTGGGCGTGACGCCCGGAGGATGACTGAGGTGTTGAAGATTCGTCTCAGAAGGATGGGTTCCAAGAAGGCCCCCTTCTACCGCGTGGTCGTGTCCGACTCGCAGCGCACCCCTCGCGGTCGCTTCGTGGACACTGTCGGCTGCTACGACCCGGGAACCGAACCGGCTCGTGTCGAGCTCGATGTCGATCGGATCAACGAGTGGATTCGCAAGGGCGCGCATCCCTCGGATACGGTCAAGAGCCTGATCGGCAAGGCCGCTCCGAAGACCGCCTGATGAGGGAGCTGGTCGAGTTGATCGCGAAATCCCTGGTCGATCACCCCGACGATGTCGAGGTGACCGAGACCGAGGAGGACGACTCGACCCGTCTCGAGTTGCGGGTGGCCGAGGAAGATCTCGGAAAGGTGATCGGTAAGCAGGGACGCACGGCGCGCTCGATCCGCACGATCGTGGCCACCGCCGGCGCCCGGCTGAACAAGAGCTTCGTGCTCGAGATCATTGAGTAGCGACTCCGCGGAGCGCTACGACGTCGGGCGGGTCGCGGGTCACCGCGGCAACTCCGGCGAGATCACCGTCCGAGTGAGCGAGCCGCCGGCAGGGCGCTGGGTCGAGCTCGAGGCCGTCTGGCTGTCGGCGGGATCCCGTGACGACGGGACGCGCTACGAGGTCGAGGCCAGCCGAGCCTACAAGGACCGGCTGGTACTGAAGCTCAAGGGGGTCGACGACCCGAACCGGGCCGCGCGGATGCGAGGCTCGTCGGTGTCGGTTCCCGAGGCCGAGTTGCCGCCGCTACCCGAGGGGGAGTACTTCCATGGTCTCCTCGAAGGGATGGAGGTGGTCGATGCCGCCAGCGGATCGGTCGGCAGGGTCGAGCGGGTCGTCGAGACCGCCGGCGCCGACCTGCTGGTGGTGATGGACGGAGATGAAGAGACGATGATTCCGCTGGTGGATCAGATCGTCGAGGAGGTGGATCGAGAGCAGCGGAGGATCCGCGTCAGATTGCCCGAAGGGCTGAGGGAGTTGAACCGGCCGGGCACTTCGGAGGGCTGATGGTCTTCGATGTGGTCACCCTGTTCCCCTCGATGTTCTTCGGGGCCCTCGAGGGAGGGGTTCTGGCCCGGGCCCGGCGCGACGGAAAAGTGGCCCTTCGGGTCCACGATCTCCGGCGCTTCGGGGTGGGCCCCCACCGGCAGGTGGACGATACTCCCTACGGCGGCGGAGGGGGCATGGTGCTTCGGCCCGAGCCCTTTTTCGAGGCCATCGAGTGGATTCGGGCGCAATATCCGGCCAAAAACGAGCGGGTCTTGCTTCTTTCGCCTCAGGGACGCAAGCTGAACCATGGGTTTGCCCGAGAGTTGGCCGATTTCGACCGGGTTCTGCTGCTGAGCGGTCGGTACGAAGGGGTCGACGATAGGGTCCGGGAGGCCCTGGTCGACGAGGAATTGAGTATCGGCGACATGGTGCTCACCGGAGGTGAGCTCCCGGCGCTGGTTTTGATGGACGTGGTCTCGCGTTTCGTGCCGGGAGTGCTCGGCCGGGAAGGGACCGCAGAGGACGATACGTTTTCCGACGGGTTGCTGGAGCATCCGCACTACACCCGTCCCGCGCGCTATCGCGGGTACGAGGTGCCGGAGATCCTGCAGTCCGGAGATCATGGCGCGATCGAGCGCTGGCGGCGGGAGCGGGCCGAAGAGGCCACCCGGCGCAAGCGACCCGATCTTTTGCAGGGGGAATCCCGTGACACTTCCCGCAAGGGCGGGGGGAACACGGGGACCGACTAGAGGACAAGGTGATGAACGTCATCGAGACGATCGACGCGGAAGGGCTGAAGAAGTCCCTGCCGCAGTTCCGCGCCGGGGACCGGGTGCGGGTTTCCGTGCGGGTCGTGGAAGGGGAGAAGTCCCGAATCCAGATGTTCGAGGGGGACGTGATCGCCCGCCGCGGCAAAGAGGCTCTGACGGCGACGTTCACCGTGCGAAAGACGTCGAGCGGCGTGGGTGTGGAACGTACGTTCCCGATCCACTCGCCCAACGTCGAGAAGATTGACGTGGTGCGCTATGGCCAGGTTCGCCGGGCCAAGCTGTACTACCTGCGGAAACTGCGGGGGAAGAAGGCGAGAATCCCGGAACGCCGGGTTCGCTAAGCGCAGTACGGGACCGTGGTCGCGGCCGGCGGAGTGGGATTCCGGTCGCGGGTGAGCTTGGATGGAGCAAAGGGAGAAGGCGCTCAAAGAGGCCGAAAGGCTTCTCAAGCAGGGTCGTGTCCAGGCTGCGCTCGGTAAGCTGCAACAGTTCGTTGCGGCCAATCCTGGCGATATGCCTGCCCTCAATCGAGTGGGCGATCTGCTGGCGCGCCAGGGCCGCAACGAAGAAGCGGTCGACTATTACGAAAAGATCGCGGCGTCCTTTTCGGAGGGCGGGTTCATCCCCAAGGCTATTGCGATCTACAAGAAGATCCTGCGCCTGGTGCCGGACCACACCGAGTCCAACATCCGGCTGGGGGAGCTCTATCTCCGCCAGAACCTGCTGGGAGACGCCCGGGCGAACCTTGTCCGGGCTGCCGACAAGCTCATTGCCGAAGAGCAGTTCGACGAGGCCCAGGCGGTCTACGAGAAGCTGATCGCCGCCCAGCCCGAGGAACCCTCCCATCGCCTGCAACTGGCCGAGGCCCTCGCTGCCGCCGGGGATACCGAACGGGCCGCCCAGAATTTCGGCAACGTCGCCCGTCTGTTCCAGGAGCAGGGCAACCAGGCCCAGGCCGATCTGCACTTCAAGCGGGCCATCGACGTCGATCCGAACAACGTCGAGGCGGTCATCGGCGCGGCTTCCTGCATGCGTACCGCGGGCCGTCTGGATGCCGCCATCGGCCTGCTCTCCACCCGGATTCACGCCGGGGCCGACGAGCCCTCGCTGATCGGAGAGCTGGCGCTTTGCCACCACGAGGCGGGCAAACTGGACAAGGCGGTCGAGGTGCTGCTCGAGGCGGGCCGCCCGGCCGACGCCGACGTGTTCATGGCGGTGTTCCGCGCCAAGATCGACGCCGGCGAGGAAGAGCCGGTCTGGCAGGCCTGCGACCCCGCGATCAAGCGCTGGACCGATGACGGCAGTGCCGCCGAGCTCGTCACGGTGCTCGAGCGTCTGGTCAATCTCGAGGACCCGGGGCATATCCCCGCGCTGCAGCGCCTCTACCATGTGCTGAAGGCCATCGGTGATCGAGAGGGTAGCGGCGGAGCCCTGGAGAGTCTGGTCCAGGCCTACCGCAGCCGCTCGATGCACGACGAGGCCTCGTTGATGCTCGATCAACTGCGCGAGATCCGTCCGGAGTCGCCGCTCCTGTCCGCCGCCGAGGACGAGGAGATGCTGCCCGAGGCTGCCCCGGAGCCTGAGGATGTCGCCGAGGCGACCGATGCCGCAGCCGGGGCCGAGGAGCCGGCCGAGGCCGACGGGCCGGTCGATGGCGCAACGGCGGCCGTGTCCGCCGACGGGCTCGACCCGAGCCTGGCCGCACCGGCCGTTCCCCTGAGCCGGAGCGATGAGGAGTTCGCCAGCGGTCGCATGACCCAGGCGGAGATCCTGGAGAAGTACGGGCTGATGGATCAGGCCCGGGACCAGTTGCTACAGGTCACCTCCCGCTTCCCCGGTTACGTCGAGGCCCAGGATCGACTGGTCAAGTTGATGCGGCTTCAGGGAGCCGGAGCCGAACTGATTCCGGTGCTGACCGAATACGCGATCGCCCAGAAGGCCGCCGGCGACTCGGCGGCGGCCAGGGCTGCCGTCGACGAGGCCCGCGGGCACGGGCCGATTCCCGACGCCGAACGGGCCAAGCTCGAGCTGCTCGGTCTGCTGTCGCCGGAGCCGAAGCCGGAAGCTGCGCCGGCCAAGGCTGAAAAGCCCTCGAAGCGGGCCGCCCGCTCGCCCCAGGGCAAGGCGGCCAAGGCGCCCAAGGCGGACGCCGACGAACTGATCATCGATTTCGCCAGCTTCGAGGAAGACGAGCCGGCGATCAGCCTGGATCCCGATCCGGCGGTCGAGGTGGCCGCGGCCGAGCCCGCGCCGGCTCCCGAGCCGGAGGTTCCCGCCGAGCCGGTGGCCGAAGCGCCCGTTGCCGAGGAACCGGTGGCGGCCGAGCCGGAGAGTGCTGCGGCGGAGAGTGCCGAGCCGGAGGTCGCCGACGAGGAGCCCGGCATCCGGCGTCCAGACGCCAATCTGCTCAAGGGCATCCGCTCGATGCTGATGCAGGGACAGCTGGAGCCGGCCAAGGTGCAGGTCGACGCCCTGCGCACCCTGGGCTTCGAGGGGCCCGAGCTGGAC
>CAZBZH010000229.1:0-7095 GCA_964496265.1 uncultured Acidobacteriota bacterium
GCGCTGTCACGTGGCCCAGCCCTCTTTGAGTCAGCAGATCCGCAAGCTGGAAGACGAACTGGGCATGCCCCTGTTCGACCGGGTGCCCAGCGGCGCCGTGCTGACCGAGGCCGGCCGGGCGCTGCTGCCCCGGGCCCGGCGCATTCTCTATGAGGTGCGGGACGTCTCGTCGGAGCTGCGGCGGGACCTGGACGCCGGTCGCGGGCCCCTGTCGGTCGGGGCGATCCCGACCATGGCGCCCTACCTGCTGCCTCCGGTGCTGTCCCGCTTCGTGCGGGCCAACCCGGATTGCGAACTGACGGTGCGGGAGGATCTGACCGAGCGATTGATCGAGGCGGTGGTCGAACATGAACTCGACCTGGCGATCATGAGCACCCCGGTGGAGCACCCGGCCCTGAGCGTCGAGGTCATCGGCCGCGAATCGTTGATCGCGGTCGCCCCCAAGGATTACCCCTGGCCGGCGAAGCCGTCGCTGGACGACCTACGGGACCAGCCGACGGTGGTGCTTCACGAGATCCATTGCCTGGGCAAGCAGGTGGAGGACTTCTGCTCGGCCAACAGCGTGACCCGCCGGATCGTCTGCCGCAGCACCCAGCTTCCCACGGTGTTGGCCCTGGTAGGGCTGGGGTTGGGCCTCTCGATCGTGCCGGAGATGGCCGCCCGCACCGACCGCACCAAGTCCAGGACCTATCGGGAGATCGCCGGGGAGCAGCCCGAGCGGGAGATCTCGGTGGTGCGCCGCACCGACCGTTCGGTGTCGATGCTGGCCAGCCGCTTCGTCGAGGAGATCTGCCAGCGCCTCGCCGAGTCCGGCGCCGCCGTCTAGCGGCGGTCGCCGAACCGCGGGCCTAGCGGCGGCTGGCCGCCGCCGGGATGTACCGCTGGGACAATTCGTGCAGGGTGGTCAGCAGTTGCGGCCGATGGGCCAGCACCTGCATCTCGTCGGTTCGCGCCGCGACTCGCTCGAGAGTCTCCCCGTCGAACGGCGCGATTCCCGCCGACCGTGCGGTCTGAAGTTCCCTCGCGGCGGTTTCCCCGTCGACCCGCTCGGGTAGTTCGGGGCTGCCGAACCAGACCGGCGCAACGCTCAGGTCGACGTGGGCCGGCACGAAGGCGACCACGATGCCCGCCTCGTTGTAGCCCGAGACCCGCCAGGCGGTGTGTTCGCCGACGTAGAGCACCGGTTCCGCGGTCTGCCGCGGAAGGATCAGTTCCGGCGCGACCTCGATGACCAGCATCGTGCCCTGTCGCACCGGCATCTTCTCGGCGTGCCAGGTAAAGGGGAAGGGCTCTTCCATCTCGAACTGGGCGACGTGCAGCAGTCGCTGGGCCGCGGCCGGAGTGGCCGGCAGGGGAGCGTCCGCCCAGGTCGGGAGGCAGGCCAGGAGCAACAGCAGGAGCGAGAGCCTTTGCAGGTGTTTCATCGGGTTACTCCTTGATCAGTTCGAGGGTGTCGAAGCCGACACGGCCCTGATCGGAACCGTTCCCGGTGCCGAAGTCGAAGCGCACGGCGCGGATGTCCTCGAGGTCCAGCGCGGTGCCGTCTCGTTGGAAGTCCTCGAGGGGCAGGCGGATGATCTCGAACTCGTTTTGCCAGCCGGCGTCATCGCCGAAGCCTTCCCGCTGGTAGGGCTCCTCGATGCCGCCGCCGTAGCTGCCGATCTGCACGGTGCTCTGACCGCCCGAGCCGTCGAACAGGGTCACGCTGAAGTCCAGGTCGGCGAGTTCGGCCATGGTCTCCGGATGGCGGGTGCCCTGGGCGGCGCGGAACGAGAGGAATTGCGAACGGCTCCAGTCCCGGGAGCCGGCAACTACCTCGAACTCGAGGAACGCCGTGGTGCCGAAGCTGTAGTCGAAGACCAGTCCGCGCCCGGTGTCGTTACCCCGGCCCCGGGTCATGCCGTTCATCGGCTGGGATCCGGTCCAGTCGAAGGAACTGTCGACGTCGGTCTGCCGCTCCTCGGAGGCGTTGGCCACGTTGAAGGTCACGCTGCCGCCGGAGCTGCTGGTGTTGATCGAACTCTCGCTCTGGAAGTCGTCGATGACCCCGCCGCGGAGTTCCGGGTGCACCCGCTCGTCGTGAACCACCGTGGTGGTCGCCGCGACGCCCAGCGGCCGCAGGGTTTCGTAGTGGCGCCAGAACCACTCCTCGGGAGCGCGCCGCTGTTTGACGTGGACCTCCAGCAGCGCCAGGGTGGCCGCCTTCTGCACCTGCTGTGCCTCGGGGCGGCCCACGGCGGTGCCGGCGGGCCCGCTGAAGTCATCGAAGCCGCAGCAGTTGAAGTCGTTGTGGTCGGCGCCGTGGACGTAGGTCGACTTGCGGGCGCCGGTGGCCCGCTCGAACAGCGGGAAGGACTGGGCGATCGAGTTGTTGGGGCAGCCGCAGACGTCACCGTCGGAGGCGCCGTAGAGCAGGTGGTAGGCCACCCCCTTGGGGTCGGTCTGGTCCGGGCCGAGGAAGTCGGTCGGCGCGATGCTGCTCAGCACCACCAGGTCGTCGGCGCTGTAGGCCCGGGAGGGGTAGGCCTCGTCGACCAGCCGGTCGTAGGCGCGGACGATGCCCTCGCCGCCGCGGCTATGGCCGATCCAGGAGATGCGGCTGGAGTCGATGTGTCCGGCGAGCACCCCGCCGCCGATCTCACCCTGCTCCTCGAGAATGCGGTCGGTGAAGATCAGCGTGGTCTCCGAGGCGGTCTCGATTCCGGGGACGGTGTCGTTGTCGTGAGACATCACGATGTAGCCGTAGGACGCCAGGTGGTTGCCCAGGAAGTCGTACCAGTCGAAGCAGTGTCCGTTGCCGTGGCTGACCACCACCAGCGGGTAGACCTCGACGGCCTCGGGGTCGTCGAGCAACGTCGGGTAGTAGATCCGCATGTCGTCGTTGCCGCCGCCGGAGCAGTGATCCGGTTCCGGGCCGATCACGTCGAAGCTCGAAACCGCCAGGGGGCCCGCGGCAGACAGATCGCCGAACACGTAGAAGCCCGCCGCGTCGCCGAGGCCGTCGACCCGCTCGCCGGGATCGAGCTGTCCATCCCGGTCGCAATCGAGGACCAGATCGTAGCCCCGTCCCGGCTCGGTGCCGGCGTCGGAACTGAGGGTGCCGCCTCCGGCAAGGACGAAGGTGTTGTCGGTCACCGAGCCGGGGACGAAGGTGATCTCCTGGGGCGCGCCGCGCACGTCGGTCAGCGCCCCGGCGGCGCACCAGCTGCCGGCGGTTTGGTTGTCGGTGACGAACAGATCGCAGGTCTGACCGACCAGGCCGGCGTCGAGGCTCGGGTCGAGGGCGACCTCGATGGTGTCCCCTTCGTTGAACGCGTTCACGTAGTCGAAGTGGGGGAACGCGCCCAGAGAGCGGCCCGCCAGGGAGCGTGCCTCGGCGATTCCGGCGGCAGGATCGACCCGGTGCTCGCAGCCTGCGAGGGGATGGCAACTGTCGAGGGTGCAGGGGTCGGCGTCGTCGCAGTCGAGCGGCGTCGACTCACAGCCGCCGTCGGGGTTGCAGGTCTCGGCGGTGCATACGTTCTGGTCGCCGCAGAGCACCGGGTTGCCCGGCAGGCAGTTCTGCACGCCGCCGCACTGTTCGATGCCGTTGCAGTCGTCACCGTCATCGCAGTCCGCCTGGTCGGCGCAGGGGATGAAGGCATCGACCAGGTAGACGACCAGGTTCGGATCGTCGGTGGAGATCGGGTCGTCGTAGGTCGTTTCCTGCTGGAAGGCCGCGAGCCACGCAGGCCGCAGGACATCCGATGGAGAGGGGCTGCGGTAGACCGCCGCAAAATCCCGGTGGCGCCTCCCAGCTCAACCGGGCCACGCTGCCGACGCGGTCGACCCGCAGGGACTCGGGAACCGGCACCTCGGCCATGGTCGGCAACAGTGCGGCAAGCAGAACGATGGCGGCGAACAGACTGATTCGTAGGACGCGCATGCCCCCCCCTTGATGCGATTTGCGCAATATACGCCGATTCCGGCGCTGGGGGGAGCCCCGATCCCGGGGTTTCTCGACTATTCGGCCTTGAATCCCGCGGCCTGTGGGCCCCGTCGCAGAAAGGCTTGTTCTCCGACTTGCCGCAGCGACAGAGCGCCGCCTTCTGGCCCTGCCAGGCTGGACGAGAGGCGGCGTTGTACAGCGTCATGTTTCCGCTGAGCAGCAAGGGGCCGTCGGGCGCTCGCTCGATGCGCAGGGTGCCCCCCTCGTCTTCGAGGGGAGTGCCGCGATCGCCGATGGCGCCACGGTCGACGAAGCCCGCCTTCTCGTGGGTGTTGTCGCAGAACGGTTTGTTCTTCGAGTCACCACAGCGGCAGAGCGCCGCGCGGTAGCGAACCCCCGGCATGTCCTCGGGGGCTCCTTCGATGTCGAGGCGGCCGCTGACGTAGAGCGGTCCGTTGTTGGCCACGGTGATGCTGTTCTCGGCCGGCGCCGCTTCTCCCTCGCCGCCGTCCTTGCGGGTGTAGGTCAGCGCTCCGGTGGGGCAACGGCGCACCACCTCGGCGACTTCGTCGGCGGGGGCGCGGTCCGGTTCACCCCAGGGCTTGCGGCCGCTCTTGAACAGCTCTCCCTTGGCCCGGGTGCACTCGCCCACGTGGATGCAGATCCGGCCGTCCCAGGTGACGTCCAGATCCTTGCCGGGGAACGCAAAGGTTTTCTTCTCGCTCATCGGGTTCTCCTGTTCGAGGCGCCCCTCGGACACCCGCGGATTCTACAATGGGGCCGTGCCTGAACGGAGAACCATCTCGATCTTTTGCCTGCGCTGCCGAACCTTGCTCTACACCTACAAGAAGGGGGGCACCGGCGGCCTGGTGAAGTGCATCGTCGAGCGGATCGTCGAGGATCACACCGCCGGCGATCTGCGCTGCCCCAAGTGCGGCCAGGAGTTTGCCCGGGAACGGATGATGAGCGGCAAGCCCGCCCACAAGATCATCCAGGGCAAGGTCTTCACCCGGGGCATGCGGCGCAAGTGACCTTCACGGCGTGGCCTTGACGGTGTGGGACGGCAGCGCGCCGCTCGCCCCGGCCGCGGCAAGCAATCCGCGCTCCAGATCCTCCAGCAGATCCCGCGGGTCCTCGATGCCGACGGAGACGCGCACCAGATCGTCGGGCAGCGGGTCGGCGCGGCGTTGCTCCTCGGGGATCGACGCATGAGACATGCAGCCCGGTAGGGAGATGGTCGAACTCAGCCCGCCGAAGCTGACCGCCGTGCGCAACAGCCGGGTCTCGGCGACCAGGGCGCGGGCTCGTTCCCGGGAACCCACGCGCAGGCAGAACACCGAACCGGGACCATCGGCCTGGGAGTCGTGGAGTTTCCCGCCGGGGTGGGACGGCAGGGCCAGGGACAGTACCTCCTCGACCTCGGGATGAGCGGCCAGCGCCAGGGCCAGCGTCTCGGCATTCTGCTGCTGCCGTTCGAGGCGCAGACTCAGGGTGCGCATGCCTCGGGCCAGCAGCCAGGCTTCGAAGGGAGCCAGCGCGTTGCCCTCGGCGTTGCGCAGGAACGCGAGCCGTTGGTGAAGTTCGGGATCACGGGTCACCACCGCTCCGGCGGTGACATCGGAATGCCCGGCGAGGAACTTGGTCGCCGAGTGGATCACCAGGTCGGCGCCCAGGTCCAGGGGCCGCTGGAGCAGCGGGGTCATCATCGTGTTGTCCACCGCGAGCAGGGCGCCGGACTCCCGGGCGATCCGGGCCAGGCCGCGCAGGTCGATGACCTGCAGCAGCGGGTTGGAGGGGGTTTCGACCAGCACCAACCGGGTGTTGACGTCGATCGCCTCCGCCGCGGCGCTCAGGTCTTGTAGTGCTACCCGGCGCACCTGAATGCCGAGCGGGGCCACCAGTTCTCCGAGCAGTCGGAAGGTCCCGCCGTACAGATCCGCGCCGGCGACGATGTTCTGCCCGGGCCGCACCAGGCGCAGGCAGGTACTGATCGCCGCGATGCCGCTGGTGAACAGCAGTGCGTCTCCGCTCTCGATCTCGCCGAGCAGCGATTCGGCGCACTGCCGGGTCGGGTTGCCGCTGCGTGAGTAGTCGAAGCGACCGAACTGCTCCGGATCTTCCTGAAAGAAGGTCGCGGTCTGGTAGATCGGCGTCGAGGCGGCGCCCCACGGGTCGCCGCTGTCGCCGGCGGGTTGAGTCAGTCGAGTGGCCATCTTCATGATGCCTTCTCCTTGCGCCGGCCGGAGCTACGCCTCCGGTGGGATCGCGATATTTGCAGCAGATCGGCGAAGACCGATTCGGCGGTGGGCCAGCGTCCCGCACCCTTGCCGCTGAGGGTGTGGCGGGTGCCGTCGGCGAGTTCGAAGATCACGGCGTTGTCTTCGTCTTCTATCGAGGCGAGTGGATGGGTGACCGGCAGGACCCGGCGGACGACCTCCGCGTGCACCCGCCCGCCGCGCCGCCAGGCCCGGGCGACGAAACGGACCCTCTGGTTGCCCTCGGGGATCTCGGTGTCGGCGGAGAGTGCGTCACGGCGGATGGACTCGAGGGTCGGACTCTCTCCGAAGGCCGCCTCGGCAAGCAGGGAAATCTTGCATGCCGCGTCCCGTCCGCTGAGGTCGGCGCTGGGGTCCGCCTCGGCGAAGCCCGCGCCCTGGGCCTCCGCCAGCGCTTCGTCGAAGGCCGCGCCCTGCTCCAGCCGGCCGAGGATGAAGTTGGTCGTGCCGTTGAGCACCCCCTCGATCGAGCGCACTGAGTCGGGGGCCAGGCGTCTTGCCCACTCGAGGGCAGGGATCGCTCCGGCGACCGATGCGGAACAGGCGAACTGGACGCCGCCCCGTGTCGCTAGTCGGCGGAACCGGGCGCCCCGTACCGCGGAGATCTCCTTGTTTGCCGTGATTACCGACTTGCCCTCACGCAGCGCCGCCTCGATCAGCGACGGGGTGTCCGGGTTGCCGTCGGTCAGCTCGACGATCACGTCGCAGTCGCCGCTGACGATGCGCCAGGCCTCGACGGTCAGATCCCGCGGTTCGGGCGCGTGTTCACGGGGCTTGGCCAGATCCCGCACGGCGGCGCCGACCAGCTCGAACTGATCGAGGTGCCGTGTAAGGTGCCGGTAGACCCCCTGGCCGACAGTACCCAACCCGAGCAGTCCGACCCGCAGTGGG
>CAZBZH010000230.1:0-7050 GCA_964496265.1 uncultured Acidobacteriota bacterium
AGGCGCTGCAGCCCGGCTTCGAGGCGCTGACCGGCCTGGGCGCCCTGGCGCTCGAGGCCTTGCGCGGCAGTCCGGCCTTCGACCCGGCCCCGTTCTTCGCCGGCGCACTGCCGCTACTCGCCGGCGTGGTGATGTCGTTGGCCCTGGGGGTCTTCGGCGGCTCGACTCTCGCCGCCCTCGCCGCCGGCCGGGTCGCCCGCTCTCGCTGACCCCCGCCGACGCGCTCCTGCCCCGTCAGGACGAGCCGGACTCCATCCCGGCGGCCTGCATCCGCTCGACCAGCGCTTCCTCGCTGGTCTTGAGCGCCGCCGCCGCCTTGGCCCGGTCACCTCCCGCCTGGGCCAGGGCGCGACCGATGGCAAAGCGGGCGTAGGCCGCCAGCCCCTGTTCCAGACTCTCGAACGTGCGGTAAAGGTCCTCGGCCGGACCGGCGTCCCCCCCCAGCTCCTCGGGTAGATCGGATACGTCGACCGTGGCGCCGCCGCTCATCAGGACGAGCCGTTCGACCAGGTTGGATAGCTCCCGCACGTTCCCCGGCCAATCGTGAGCACGGAAGCGGGCCAGCACCTCCGGATCGAAGCGTTTCTCCGGGCGGGCGTACTCGAGGGAGATATCCCGCATGAACTTCTCGGCGATCAGCGGGATGTCCTCCCGCCGCTCGCGGACCGGCGGGATCGCGATGCGCATCACGTCCAGGCGGCGCAGCAGCGGCTCGTGCCACCCCTCGGCCACCACCTCGGCGGCGCTGGCCAGGAGTCGCGCACCGCTCCCCTCCCCACGGCTCATGTCGAGCCACACCGCCAGCCGTTCCTGAAGCTCGGGCGAGAGCCGATCGACATCCTCGAGGAACAGCGATCCGCCCTCCGCCAGGGCCAGGCGTCCCGGCCGCTCACCGTCACCGAACAGCGCGACCGCTGCCGCGGCATCGTCCAGCGCCGCGGCGGGCACGCTGACGAAGGACTCCTCCGAGCGCTTGCTGCGGGCGTGAATCCGGCGGGCGACGATCTCCCGTCCGGTCCCCCGTTCGCCGACGATCAGCACCGGTGCGTCGGCGGCGGCCGCCGCCTCGGCCTGGCTGCGCACCTGGTCCATCGCCGGGCTGCGCCCCAGGATCTCGGTCTGCCGGTCCAGTTGATCGAGCAACCGCCGATTGCGCTGCTCCAGGCGCCGCTGGCGCAGGGCGTTGCGCAGCACCAGCAGGGTCCGCTCGATCGACAACGGCTTCTCGATGAAGTCGAAGGCGCCGAGCTTGGTCGCCCGCACCGCGGTGTCGATGGTCGCGTGACCGGAGATCATCACCACCTCGAGATCCCGGGTGCGCTGCCGCAGCTCGGTCAAGGTCTCGATCCCGTCACGGCCGGGCAGCCAGACGTCGAGCAGCGCCGCGTCGAAGGGCATCTGGGTCACCTGTTCGATCGCCTGCTCCCCGGACTCCGCGGTGATCACCGTGAAGCCCTCGTCCCGCAGGATCCCCTCGAGCGCCGAGCGGACTCCCGGCTCGTCGTCCACTACTAGGATGCGTTCCCCTGCCATCATTCCTCCGTGGGTTCCCGCGCCCTCAGGCCGGGATCTCGATCACGAACCGGGCTCCTGTCGGTTCGTTGTCCTCGATGCGAATCGTGCCGCGGTGATCGGTGATCACCCGGTGCACGATGGCCAACCCGAGGCCGCTGCCCCGGTCCTTGGTCGAGAAGTAGGGCACGAACATCTTGTCCCGGTCCTGAAGCGGAATCCCGGGCCCGGAATCGGCGACCTCGATCCGCAGCGACCCGGGCCCGGCGTACTCGTGGGCCCGGATGTAGATCGTGCCGCTGCCTTCCATCGCCGCGACCGCGTTGTCGATCAGGTTGATCAGCGCACGGCGCATCTGCTCCTCGTCGACCCGGACCGAGTCCATATCGGTGTCGGTGTCGACCCGCCATTCGAGCCCCGGCACTCCGCGATAGAGCGCCTGCACCGAATCGACCACCTCGTCGAAACGCACCGGCCGGGGGTTGACCTCGGGCATGCGGGCGAAACGGGAGAACTCGTCGACCAGGTGCTTGAGCGCGCCGACCTCCCGCTCGATCGAAGCGGTCGCCTCGGGAACCACCTGCTGCAGATCCTCGGCACCCGCCGCAAACTTGCGCCGCAGACGTTGGGCCGAGAGTTGAATCGGCGTCAGCGGGTTCTTGATCTCGTGGGCGATCCGGCGGGCCACCTCACGCCAGGCCGCCGCCTTCTGGGCCCGCAACAGGTCGGTCAGATCCTCGGCCATCAGCAGCGTTCCCAGCGGTTCGCCTCCGGCGCCGCGCAGCCCGGAGATCTGCACCGCCACGTTGACCGAACTTTCCGCCCGGGACAGCGTCAGGTCACGCCGCACCGTTTCCCCTCCGTCCTCACGGAAGTGGCGCAGCATCTCGCCGAGGGGCTCGAGTCCGGGCTCCTCGACCCGGACAGCCAGCGGATCGCCGAAGCGAAGGGACAGGCCCAGGACCGACTCGACCGCCGGGTTGGTGGTGGTCACGTACCCGTGGTCGTCGAGGGAGATCACCGCCGTGGACAGGCTGGCGATCAACGTCTCGATGTAGCGCCGGCGTTCATCCAGCTCCCGGTTCGAGCGCCGCAGGTCGGCGGTCGAACGGACGATCACCTCGCGGCTCTCCTGGAGCTGGGCGGCCATGTCGTTGAACGCCTCGACCAGGGTGCCGACCTCGTCCCCGACCGAGTCGACGACCCGCACGTCGAGGTTGCCCGCCGAGATCTGCCGGGATGCCTCGGCCAGCTCCTGCAGCGGCACGGTGATCCGCCGCGCGAGATAGAAGCCCATCCAACTGGCGGCGAACACGGTGATCAGGAACACCAGGGCGATCAGCGTCAGGTAGAGATTGACCAGTTCCTTGCGCTGCAGTCGGAACTGCTGAAAGGTCGCGGTGCCCGCGGTGATGCGCTCCATCCGGGAGACCATGTCCCGGGCCACGAAGTAGCCGACGCAGACCACCCCGCCCCCCTCGCCCCGGGGCACCGCCGCCTGCACCACCAGCCCGCCGGCCATCCGTTCGATGCCGCTACGGGACCGGCCCTGCTCCCGCACCTCCTCGACCAGTCCGGCGAACAGGGGCTCCACGGCGTCGACCCCCTCCTCGAGTTCGGGGCGGTCGGCGGTCCAGACCCGCTGACGGTCGCCGTCGATCCAGACGACCCAGTCCACCGGTTCCCCCCGGGGGCCGGGCCGCGGGCCCCGGTCGGTCGCGATCCGCTCGGCGCTGGCCACCGCCTGCCCCTCGAGGTGGTCGCTCCAGATCCCGAAGATCTCCCGGGCGTTCTGGGTGATCTCCTCGACCGGAGTGCGCACCATGCCTTCCACGGTCTTCTTGATGAACGCGCCGGACCCGACGAACAGGATCAGCGCCGGCAACAACATCAGGGCGACGAAGAAGAAGACGAGCTTGCTGCGTAGCTGGGAGCCGAGAATCCCCTTCTTGCGCTCGACGACCAGCTGCACCAGGTTGCGGATCAGGATGCCGGCCAGCACCAGCACCAACACCACCAGGCCGATCGATAGCGTAGGCAGCAGGAAGCGGTTGACCTCGAGCTCGGGACCGAGCTCGGCCAGCCGGGAGGCCAGCACGTAGATGCCGACCACCGCGGCGACCAGCACCAGCATCAGCAGCCATCTGAAGTTGCGGCGACTGGAAGCCATCGGCGATCAGAACTCCAGACGCAGTTCCGCCGAGATCGAACGGCGGGACGGCACCATGTAGAGGATCATGCGGCGTCCGAAGAGCGACTCCACCCGGACCTTCAGGCGGTTTTCCAGGGCGGGGTCGGGAGACCAGGCCAGCGGCACGTCCTGCATCGCCACCAGCCAATCCACCGCCTCGGACAGGGACTTGGTGCTGCGCCGCACCTCGGTGTCGACGTAGGGCGTGGCATCCCCCCGCGTTTCGTTCTCCGTGCGCCGGTAGAGCCGGTACTGGCGGGTCAACGAGTCGTACTCGACCTGGGACTCCACCACCGTGCGCCCCAGGGTACGGCTCGGGGTGACCCAGTAGTTCTTTCTGCGGATGAGCTCGACCCGGTGCTGGAACTGCAGGGCGTCCCCCGAGTGCAGGCGTTCCAGGGTGTCCTCGGAGAGCGCGTGATCCAGGCGGAAGCTGACCAGCAGCTCGTCCTGTTCAATCCGCGAGTTCAGATCGGAGATGACCGGGTCGAGACCGGATCCGGCCCAGGAGACGCAGAACGCCCCGAGCACCAGGAGCAGGCCGCAACCGCGTCGCAGGCCGACGGCCGCCCGCCTCACGCCCCGGCTGCCGCTTCGTGATTCATGCCCGCGCCCGACCAGGGCGCGAGGTACCAGCAATCGCCGCATTCGAGGATTCGTTTGGCCAGACGCAGATGCATGTCGTGCCCGGCCCGGTAAGCGACCACGTGACCGCGCACGGGATGCCCCAGCAGGGAGAGGTCGCCGGTCAGGTCCAGCATCTTGTGCCGGACGAACTCGTCGGGAAAGCGCAGCTCCTGGTTGAGGATGCCCTCGTCCCCGATCACCACGGCGTTGTCCAGGGACCCGCCCAGCGCCAAGCCTTCCCGCTGCAGGGCCTGGACATCCCGCTCGAAGGTGAAGGTGCGCGCCGGGGCGAGCTTCTCGTCGAAGGCGCGCTGCCCCCATAACCCGGCGGTCAGTTCCTGGTAGCCGAGACGGGGATGGTCGAAGTCGATGGCGTAGGTAACCCGGAACTCCGAGCAGGGATAGATCGCCACCCGCTTCTCGTCGTGACTGACCGAGACCGGCCGGATGATGGTGATGTACTGGCGGGGCTCTTCCAGTTCGGTGCTGCCCGCCTTGCGCAACACGTCGACGAAGGGACGGGAGGATCCGTCCATCACCGGGACCTCGGGCCCGTCCAGCTCGACCCGCAGATCGTCGATCTGCAGCGCGTAGAGCGCGGCCATCAGGTGTTCGATGGTCGAGACCGTGACCTCGTCGCGGCCGATTACCGTGGCGTAGAAGCTGGGCCCCACGTGATCCAGGGTGGCCGGAATCTCGGCGTGGTCCAGATCGGTACGCACGAACACGATGCCGCTGCCCGACGGCGCCGGCCGCAGGTTCATGTGTACCGTCTTGCCGGTGTGCAGACCGATCCCCTCGATCTTCGCGTCCCGGGCCAGCGTGCGTCTCGTGAGCATCGGTTCGGCTCCACCCCTCCGCCGCATCATTGTAGACCTTTTCTCGGAACCGGCTCCCCGCCCCGCTCGCCGGCCCACGGGCAGCACGGCCCACCGGCCACCGGACCGGCCCCAGAAATCATGCCTTACGGTTGTTGCAATTCAACAACGTGATATCGCAGACAAGATACATTGACGCTGAGTCCGCAAAGTGTTTGAATCGGCAGGCCTTCCCCCCCTGAAGGACACGCATCCGTGACGGATCGAACGCGCAAGGGAATCGGGACCGGCCGCAAGACTCCTGGTCGAAGGAGCGCCATCCACGTGCGTGGAGGCGAGCCTCGGCCGCACCGCGACGGCGAGGTCGAAACACGTCTGGCCGCCGCCGAGAGTGCCTGGGATCGCGGTGAATACCGCGGTGCGGCCATCGAGTTCGAACAGGCGGTCGCCCTGGACCCGGCTCCCTTCGAGAGCTGGAACAACCTGGGCAACTGCTACTCCCTGCTCGACCAGCTCGAGCGGGCGGAATCCTGTTACCACTCCGCCCTGGAGCGCAATCCCCACGCCTACGCGGTCTGGTTCAACCTGGGGAACGTCCTCTGCGACCTGGAACGCATCGACGACGCGGTCGAGCACTACCGGCAGGCGCTCCAGCTCGAGCCCCGGGACCACCAGGTCTGGTTCAATCTGGCCCTGGCGTTGAGCCGCATCGGCGACGCCCGGGGGGCCATGGACGCCTACCGCAAGGCGGTGGAACTGGTCCCCGAGGACCATGGCGTCTGGTACAACCTGGGCACGACCTGCCTCGATCTCGGACTGCTGGACGAGGCGGAGCAGGCACTGCGCAGGTCGCTGCGCATCCAGCGGCAGGACCACGAAGCCTGGCACAACCTCGGGCTGACCCTGGCCCAGGGCCATCGCTGGGGCGACGCGGTGCGCGCCTACATCCAGGCGCTGCAGCTGCGTCACGACTATCACCCCACCTGGAACAACCTGGCCCGGGTTTTCGAGGAGACCGGCGACGACCGCGCCGCCGAGCGCGCCTACGCCGAGGCCTCACGCTTCGCGCCCGACGAAACGATCTACCGGCTCAACCGCGCTTCGGTCCTGGCCCGCGCCGAACGGCCGGCCGAGGCGGCCGAGGTGTTGGCCGAACTGGTGCGAATCGCCCCGGGAATGCGGGTGGTGCTCCCGGGGTTCAGCGAGTTCGTCCCCCTGCTGGACGATCCCCGCCTGCGCTGACCCGGGCCCGGATCCGGTCGGATCAGCTCTTCTCTGGGCCACGGCCCGGTGCTAAAGTCGCGTTGTCCAACTGAACTCATCGGAGGTTGTCCGTGTCGTTCGATACCCTCGCTCAGAAAGTGGGCGCGCTCGCCGCCGCCGGTACCCCGTCCGAGGTCTTTCACAAGTTGCTCGACGCGTCCCGGGTCGGATCGCCCCGGTGCGCGATCTTCCTGGTGCGCCAGGGCAAGATCAAGGGCTGGGGTTGCGTCGGCTACGAGCCTTCGCTGAGCCCGCGCCTCAAGTCCTGGAGCGATGACGCCCGCAACGGCTGGATCGGCGAGGTGTTGGAATCCGGCCAGGGGGTCGTGTCCAAGCCCGAAGGGGTGGCGGCGCCGGACTTCGGCCAGCCGCCGGCGGACGAAACCGTCGCCCTGGCGGTGCGGGTCGGCGGACGCGCGGTGGCGCTGCTGCTGGCCGAACGGGGTCACGAGACCGCGGGCTGGAACCCGGCGACCCTCACGATCTTCGGTCAGTTCGCCGAGTTGAAGCTCGACCTGGATCTGGCCCGCCGCAAACTGCGCCCGGCCCAACAGCCCGCTGCCGCAACTCAGGATGCCGCCGCCCCGGCACCGGCGCCGACGGCAGCGACGGCCCAGGCCGCTCCCTCCCCGGCCCCCG
>CAZBZH010000231.1:0-6991 GCA_964496265.1 uncultured Acidobacteriota bacterium
CAGCGGCGCGGCTCCCTCCTGGGGGTTCAGCAGCTGATGCACCTGCCGCTCGATGTCGCCGGAGACGGTGATGACCTTCAGTTCGTCCCGCTCCATCAGCGGACGGACCAGGCTGCGGCCCAGGGCGCGGCGCACCGCGGCGACGGTGGACTGCATGTCCTGCGGGTTGCCGCCGTCGGCCATCGCCTCGCAGATCGTCTGCAGGTCGCGGATCGAGACGCGCTCCCGCAGCAGCGCCTGCAGCACCTTCTGCACGTCGCCGACGGTGAACCGTTCGGGGACCAGCTCTTCGATCAGCTTGGGCGCGGTCTTGGCCAGGTTGTCCAGCAGATGCTGGGTTTCCTGACGGCCCATCAGTTCGGGAGCGTGGCCGCGGACCAGCTCGGACAGATGGGTGCCGATGACCGAGACCCGGTCGACCACGGTGTAGCCCAGGCCCGGGCGTGCTCGCTCTGCTCGTCGGGGATCCACTGGGCCTCGATGCCGAAGGCCGGATCGATGGTCTTCTGCCCCTCGATCTTCTCCAGGGCATCGCCGGGATCGATCGCCATCGCCGAACCGCGGGGCAGCCGCGCCCGGCCGATCTCGGCGCCGCGCAGCAGGATCAGGTACTCGTCGGAACCGAGCCGCAGGTTGTCGCGGACCCGCACCGGCGGAACCACCATCCCCTGGTCCAGCGCGATCTGACGGCGAATGCCGCGGATACGTTCCAGCAGACCGCCGGGACGATCGGAGCCGGCCATCTCGACCAGGTCGTAGCCGACCTCGACGGTCAACGGGTCGACGGTCAGCAGCGGCTCGATCGGTTCCTCCGGCGGCGGGCCCAGGGCTTCGACCGGTTCGGCGGCGTCGACATCCTTCTGCTTGGCGCGCACGCCGAAGGCCAGCGCGCCGAGGCCGCCGGCCAGCGAGAGAAACGCCGCGGTGGGCAGTCCCGGGATCAGCGCCATGGTGCCGAGCGAGGCGGCCGCGACGGTCAGCGGCTTGGGGTTGGCGAACAGCTGGCCGGCGATGTCGCCGCCCAGTTCATCGCCGGTATCGTTTCGGGTCGTGACCAGGCCGCCGGCAACCGAGATCAGGAGCGAGGGGATCGCGGTGACCAGGCCGTCGCCGACGGTCAGGGTCGAGAAGGTGCGCAGCGCCTCGCCGAGACCCATGCCCGACTGCACGATGCCGATGATCAGGCCGGCGATGATGTTGATGCCGACGATCAGGATCGAGGCCACGGCGTCGCGTTGGGTGAAGCGCACCGCACCATCCATCGAGCCGTAGAAGTCCGCCTCTTCCTGGATGACCTTGCGCCGTTCCTTGGCCTCGACCTCGTCGATCAGGCCGGCGTTGAGATCGGCGTCGATCGCCATCTGCTTGCCGGGCATGGCATCCAGGGTGAAGCGGGCGGCGACTTCACTGATACGGGTCGCACCGTGGTTGATGACGATGAACTGGATCGCCAGCAACACCAGGAAGATCACCACGCCGACGACCAGGTTGCCGCCGACGACGAACTCGCCGAAGGCCTCGATGACCGAACCGGCGGCGCCGGTGCCCTCGTTGCCGTGGAGCAGGATCCGCCGGGTCGAGGCGATGTTCAGACCGAGGCGGAAGATCGTCAGCAGCAGCAGCGCCGAGGGGAAGACCGAGAAGTTGACCGGCCGTTCGATGTAGACGGCGGTGAGCAGCACCACCATGCTCAGCGCCACGTTGAGGCTGATCAGGAGATCCAGCGCCGTGGCGGGCAGCGGCATGATCATCACGCCGATCAGGCCGACGACACCCATCGGCAGGGCGGCGCGTGCGGCGGCGGCCCAGGGATTCTTCATCGACGGGTTCTTCAACGCCACTTCACTCATGCGCCGGCCTCAGGTCCCGGGTTGGGACGGATCGGCGCACGGCGGCGGCCCTTGCCCTTGAGCACCAGGGCCAGGATCTCGGCAACCGCCTTGTAGAGCGCGAAGGGAACCTCGCTGCCGACCTCGACCGCCTTGTAGAGCGCGCGAGCCAGCGGCGGGTCGCTGATGATCGGGACGTTGTTCTCGGTGGCGATCTCGCGGATGCGGGCGGCGAGCTTGGACATGCCCTTGGCCACCACGATCGGCACCTCGGTTTCCCCGGGGACGTAGCGCAGGGCGACCGCGTAGTGGGTCGGGTTGGTCACCACCACCGTGGCGGTGGCCACGTCGGCCATCATCCGCGTGCGGGACATCGCCATCTGTTGCTGGCGAATGCGTCCCTTGACCCGGGGGTCGCCCTCCAGTTCCTTGCGCTCGTCCTTGACCTCTTTCTTGGTCATGCGCAGACCCTTGGTGTAGTCGTAGCGGGTCCACAGGTAGTCGACGATCGCCAGCAGCGTGGCCAGCACCGCCACGTGGAGCATGACCTTGGCGCAGAGCATGAAGATGCCGAGCAGGGCGCCTTCGGCGCCGTTGAGGTGCGCGGTCGGGTTCTCAAGGAAGGAGCGGGTCGCGTTCCAGGCGACCCAGCTGTAGGCCACCAGCTTGGCCAGGGTCTTGAGCAGCTCGAACACCTTGGACATCGAGAAGATCTTCTTGATGCCCTTGACCGGGTTGATCTTGCTGAAGTCCGGCTTGAACGGCTTGAAGGTCAGGTTCGGCCGGGCCTGGACGAAGCTGCCGCCGACACCGGCGACCATCATCACGCCCACCGGCGGCGCGACCAGCGCCGCGATCTTGCCCAGCAGCATGCGCAGGAAGGGCATCACCGACACCGGATCCAGGGCGATGCTGCCGGCGTTGGCGAAGAACCAGGTCGCGAGGCTCTTGAGCCGCATGAACCAGTCGGCGCCGAAGACCTGGGCGAACACGAGGAAGAACACCAGCGTCGCCGTCGAGGAGACATCCTTGCTGCGCGGTACGCGGCCGTCTTCACGGGCTTTCTGTAGCCGGCGTGAAGTGGGTTCTTCGGTGCGATTCGACTTGTCTTCGGCCATGGCCTAGACACCCTGGGACGAGAGCGCGCCGAGAATGGCGCGGCCGTCCTGAACGATCGTCCGGCCGAGCCAGCCGATCGCGGAACCGGTTCCCATCGCCAGCATCGCCATCGCAATCAGGCCGGCGGCGAGCTTGACGGGGTAACCGACGAACAGAATCGGGACCTGTCCCATGGCGCGTCCGACCAGCGCCAGCAACAGATCGATTGAAAACGTGACGAGAAGTCCGGGGGCGGCGAGCTGCACGGCGATGTCGAGCATGCGCATGCCGAGGCTGCTCGCGGCCTCACCCAGGTGCGCGACCCGCACCAGATCGGTGGAGACCGGCAGAATGTCGTAGCTGCTGAGCACCGCGCCGATCATCAGGTGGTGCATGTCGGCGGCGAGGAACAGCGCCGTGGCCAGCAGGTTGAGGAACAGCGCGGGGGCGACGGCGTTGCCGCCGGTCAGCGGGTCGACCATGCTGGCCATCGAGAAGCCGGACTGGCCCGAGACCAGCGAGGCGGCGAGCTCGACGCCGGAGAAGATCGTGCGAGCGGCGATACCGAAGAAGAAGCCGGCGGCCAGTTCGCGCAGCGAAACGAGCATCCAGCCGAGCACCGTCGTCGGTGCGCTGATGTCCGCTTCGACCACCGACATCATCGCCATGGCCATCACCACGGCGAAGCCGACGCGGATGCGCACCGGCACCTGCAGCGAGCCGAAGATCGGCAGGAACACCACGACCCCCGACGCCCGCAGCAACACGAGCGCAAACTGGGGGATCCAGTCGGTGACCCCGATCAGGCTGAACAGCTCGTTCAAGAGATGAACTCCGGGATCGACTGGATCAGGTTGCGACAGAAGCCGAGCAACAGTTCGATGATCCAGTGGGCGGCGAGCAGCAGGGTCAGGCCGACGGCGGTGATCTTCGGCACGAAGGTCAGCGTCACGTCCTGCAGCGAGGTCGCGACCTGGAACAGGCTGATGGTCAACCCGACGACGAGGCTGACGATCAGCATCGGCGCCGCGACCATGAGCGCCACCTGAATCGTCTGGCGCGCGATATCCATTACGATGGCTTCGGACACAGACCTACCCCTCAGTTGAAGCTTTGGACAACGGAGCCGACGAGCAGATTCCAGCCGTCGACGAGCACGAAGAGCAGGATCTTGAAGGGCAGCGAGATGATGATCGGTGGGAGCATCATCATGCCCATCGAGAGCAGCACCGAGGCGACCACCAGGTCGATCACCAGGAACGGCATGAACAACAGGAAGCCGATCTGGAACCCGGTCTTCAGTTCGGAGATCAGGAACGCCGGCAGCACGATGCGCATCGGGATCTCATCCCGGGATTGCGGCCGTTCGATACGCGCCAACCGGGCGAACAACATCACGTCGGTATCGCGGGTGTTGGTCAGCATCCAGTTGCGGACCGGCTGCAGTCCCGCGGTCAGCGCCTGTTCGCCGTCCATCTCGCCGGCCTGGTAGGGGACGATGGCGTCGTCGTAGACCTGCTGGGCTACCGGCGCCATCACGAAGAAGGTCAGCATCAAGGCCAGGCCGGTCAGCACCTGGTTGGGGGGCAGGCTTTGGGTACCCATCGCCTGGCGCAGGAAGTGGAAGACCACGATCAGCCGCACGAAGGCGGTGAACATCACCAGCACCGAGGGCAGCACCACCAGCGCCGTCATCACCAGGCCGATCTTCACGGCGGTGGACAGACCCGACGGTTCTCCCAGATCCCCCATGTCGAGGGTCAGCGACGGACCGGCCGAGGCGAGGAAGGCGAGCATCAGTTGCTCTCCGTTCCGCCGGCGGCGGCCAGCTTGCGTTCGAATTCGGCGGCCTCGGGGCGGGCGGCCGGCAGCGGCGTGGTCACGTCCCGCAACAGGCGAACGCCTTCGTTGGACACGCCGACCAGCAGGCGCCGGTCATCAACCTTGAGCAGAGCCACGCTGGAACCCCGTGCCAGCGCCGCCCGGTCGATCACCTCGACCCGGCGTTCACCACCCCGCTGGCGCTTCTGCCACTGGAGCCAACCCCAGGCGGCGAGCAACAGCATCGCCAGGGCCAGCACCATGCGCAGCGAGGCGCCGATCAACGAGGGGACCTCCGGCGCCGCCAGGGTCTCAATCGGTGGATTCACGGTTCCCCCCGATGATGTCGAGCACCTTGAAGGACATCCGGTCGTCGTCGGCGACCGGCTCCAGTTGGGCCAGGGCCACCGATTCCGAGACCAGCTCGAAGGGCACACCGACGACGTGGCCGAGAGGGAGCACCTCCCCCTCCTCCAGCTCCGAGAGGCGTTTCAGCTGGCAGGGCGCGTTGCCCAGCCGGACCCGCACCTCGATCGGGATGTCGGTAAAGCCGGCAAACAGCCGGGCTTGCTTGTCGTCCATGCGTTCCTCCGCACGGACCTAAGAGCAACGCCGGTGCCAGGGGTGGGTGGCGGCTCTAAGTGTTGTAATTAAGGGGCTTAAGTCCCGGGGTCGGTCTTGAAGTGTCGGCTGTACGACGCCCGTCATGGAGCCGGAGTCCGGTTCCTTGACAGGGGACCCACGTCGTACCGCGAGAGGCGGCGGCGGCGGGTGTCCACTGGCCCCCTCCAAGGTGGAAGGGCAGTATTGGGCCATAATGGCCAAATATGGACCTGGGCCGTATCCTAGTCCCTGGGTCGAACACCAAGCACGGAGACTGAGTCATGAACGTCAGCCTGGGCGATCACTTCGAGGAATTGCTGCGCAAGAAGGTAGCGAGCGGTAGGTACAAGAACGCGGCCGAGGTCGTGCGCGAAGGGCTGCGTTTGCTCGAGCAGCGAGACGAACGGCGACGGGTCGCGCTCGATGCACTGCGCGCGAAGATCGAGCGGGGCTATCAGCAAGCGCTCAACGGTGAGGGCCGCGACGGCGAAGAAGTTTTCGAGGACCTGCTAGAGGGCCTGGACGACTAGGGCGTTCGCGCGAGCTGGTCGCGCGAAGATGGCACGCTACAGACTCATGCCCGAGGCGGTCGAGGACCTTCGCGAAATCAGAAGTTACATCACCCGCCGCGATAGTTCTCGTGCGGCCGCACGCGGCTGAAGACAAGTCATCGGCATTCCAAGTGGGCTGCAGGATGTCGAGACGATCCTCTCAGAGGACTAGCGGATCCAACTCTTCGCTCTGGACGGACGAGCAAGGTGCTACGCTTGCTCTCAACAGGACTCGGCGTATTCCCTTTTTGGGCGGGCAACGACCAACGGTTCCCGCTGATCACGAGGACTAGGAACCATGCCCAGCCACAAGCAGAAGCGCAAGCTGCTCAAGTACTTCAATGAGTCGATCCGCAAGCACCCGAACCGGCCGAAGATCCTGAGCGAAGGGGACTCCTGGTTCTCCTTCCCGATCCACGCCAACACCATCGACTGGCTGGACACCTTCGCCAAACGGAAGATCTCGCTGCTGCGGCTCGAAGCCAACGGCGACAAGGCGCTGCGCATCGCCGACGGCAAGCAGAAGGCGCGCCTGGCCGAGTTGATGCGCCGCTACCAGCCCGATGCACTGCTGTTCAGCGGTGGCGGCAACGACGTGGTCGGCGCCGACCTACTGCCGCTGCTCCGCCGCAAGACCGGTTCGATGACCTGGGAAGCGTGCATCCACAAGACCAACGCCAAGTTCCGCATCCACCGGATCGAGTCCGCCTACCGGGACATCGCCTGGGTGCGGGACGTCAACGCCCCCGGCTGCCGGCTCTACATCCACGGCTACGACTACGCGATCCCCTCGGGCAAGAAGGCGAAACTCTGGGGCATCTCCGTCGGCCCCTGGATGAAGAACTACCTGGAGTTGATGGACATCGACGATCCCGACGATCAGCGCAAGATCATCCGCTGGCTGATGGACCGCTTCAACGAGATGCTGACCAAGATCGAGAAGCTCCCCAACGTCGCCTACATCCGCACCGTCGGCACCCTCTCCCCCAAGACCGACTGGAACGACGAACTCCACCCCACCCGCAAAGGCTTCGAAAAGATCGCCAAAAAATTCCGAGTCCACCTGGACCAACAATTCCCCAACGTCTT
>CAZBZH010000232.1:0-6956 GCA_964496265.1 uncultured Acidobacteriota bacterium
CCAGGCGATGGTGCGGCGGGCCGAGGCCTGCGGCGTCGAGTTGCGCTGGGGCGTGACCGCGACCGGCTATCGGGATGGCGTCGTCGAAACCCGTGACGGTTCCCTCGAGGCCCGATACGTCGTCGCCGCCGACGGCCTGCGCTCCCCGATGCGCCGTCTGGCCGGGCTCGAGGGCGCCCCGGCCAAGCGCCGACGCTTCGGCCACCGCCGGCACTACCGGATGGCCCCCTGGAGCGAACATGTCGAGGTCTACTGGCAGGAGAGCTGCGAGGCCTACGTCACGCCGGTGGCCGAGGACCAGGTCGGCATCGCCGTGCTCTCCGACGACCCGGCGCGGGCCGAAGGTGCATGGCTCGATCGCTTCCCCGCCCTGGCCGAACGGGTCAGGGACGCCGAATGTGTTTCACAGAATCGCGGGGCCGGTCCGCTGCACCAGCGGGCGAAAGCCGTTTACTCGGACCGGCTGGCGCTGGTCGGAGACGCCGGCGGCTACCTGGACGCCATCACCGGCGAAGGACTCTCCGTCGCCTTCCATCAGGCGTTCGCGGTGATCGATGCCGTCGAAGCCGGCGACCTCAACAACTACTCGCGAGCTCATCGACGGATCCTCCGTCTGCCCGATGCGATGACCAGCCTGCTGTTAGCCATCGAACGTCGCCCGCCGCTACGACGCCGTGTCGTCGCCGCCCTGGCCGCCGAGCCCGGGGTGTTCGCGCGGTTTCTCGCGGTACACGCCCGAGAGGCGCCGGTACGATCGATCGGGATCGGTGGAATGGCACGGCTGCTGGGCCGCGTGGTCGGGCCTCGTGGGGGATCTTCCCTCCCTGCGAATCGGGCAGGATCCGATGCTAAGATAGCCCCCATGGAGCAGAAGAAGATGCTCAAGGTCCCTCGAGGGGCGGACGCCGCCGAGGAAGAGACTTTCGACAATGCGTACTACCGCTCTCTGACGACCGCGCAACGCTTCCGCATGATCGTCGAGCGCTCGATATTGCTCAACCGACTGGCCCGCCGTGCAAGCGATCGAACGACTGCTATCCTCGCTAAACGCCGCTAGCGTGCGCTACCTGATCATCGGGGCCACGGCGTTTGCCGCCCATGGATGGGTGCGCGCGACCGCCGACCTGGATCTGCTCATCGCTCCGGACAAGGACAACGTGCGGAGACTTCGCGGGGTACTTTCAGACTTCGGCTACGATACCTCGGATGCCACGGACGATGACTTCATCGAGTACAAGATCCTGCTCCGCCAGTACGACCTGCCCCTCGATCTCCATCCCTTCGTCGCAGGACTCGACTCCTTCGACGAAGCCTGGTCGAACCGGAAGGTCGCCGAACTCGGCGACGTCTCGGCCCCTTTCGCGTCCCTCGACGACCTGATTCGGATGAAGCAAGCCGCCGGCCGTCCCAAGGACCTGGAGGACCTACGGCATCTTCAGCGACTTCGCGACCAGGAGGGCCACTGAGGAAGCGCATGGGGACCGGTGTCCCCCGCGGTCTTCAAAACCGTTTGTCGGGCGGTCGACCCGTCCGGGGTGGGTTCGACTCCCACACGCTTCCGCCACCTACCTCTCGGCTTCGCACTCGCCGTAAATGCTGCCCGGAGTCGAGCGAGCGCTACAGGCGGTTGTGGATCCGCAGGTCGATCAGATCGCTCGCGGTGAGATCGTTGCCGTAGCGCTCCTGGGCCCGCCGCACGAAGTTCGGGGTCACCCCGTGGATGCGGAACTGCACCAGGCGAGACGGCTTGAGATCGCTGAATCCGACCTCGCTCAGCGCCTTCACGAACTTCGGTGTCACACCGTGGATGCGGAACTCCACCAGGCGGGACGGCGAAAGATCTTCCAGCCCGGCGTCGACCAGCCCGCGCACGAACTCCCCGCTCACCCCGTGGATGCGGAACTCGACCAGGCGGGACGGCGAGAGGTCCTTCAGCCCGGACTTCGCCATCGCAGCCACGAACTCGGGGGTCACCCCGTGAATGCGGAACTCGACCAGACGGCCCTCCGACAAGTCGCGCAATCCGGCATCGGCCAGGCCTTGCACGAACTCCGGCGACACCCCGTGAATGCGGAACTCGACCAGACGGCCCGGCGGCAGGTCGCCCAGGCCCGCGTCGGCCAGCCCCTGGACGAACTCCGGGGAAACCCCATGGATGCGGAACTCAACCAGGCGCGAGGGCTCCAGCCCTTCGTAGCCCGCGTCGGCCATCCCCTGGATAAACTCGGAACTCACGCCGTGAATGCGGAACTCGACCAGGCGATTGGTCGAGATATCGCCGTAGCCCACGTCGACGATCCCGCGGGCGAACTCGAGGGAGACGTCGAGGGCGGCCATCTCGAACAGCTCCTTCGGTTCGTCGGAGACCTTGAAACCGATGGCCCGCATGTCGGACACGTAGGACGGGTTCGGGTCGAAGACGAAGCGGCCGCGGTGTTCGTCTTCGCGGAGCGGCTCGCTGAAGCGGAAGGTGCCGGCGTCACGGACGAGCAGGAATCCGGGGACACCCCCTTCGCGGCTCATCGACAGGTCTTCGCGGTCGACGCTGAAGCCCATGTGGGAACGGCCCCAGCCCCCCTCGAGACGCAGCTGCAGATGCACGCCGAAGCGGCCGGGGTCGGCGGTGTAGCGTCCTTCGATCCCCTCGGCACTCCGCTGCGCCGGTGCGATCGATACCGGCGGCGTGACGGATGCTTTGGGCGTGCCTGATACGCCGGGCGTGACGGACGCCTGCGGCGTGACGGTGACCTGCGGCTCCAGCGCGGCCTGCGGCTCCAGCGCGGCCTGCTGCTCCGGCGCGGGTTGCGGCGCAGCCGCGGCTTGAGCGACGACTAACAGCACCGCAAAGGCGGCCGCGGCGATGCCGAACACCCAGCGGGCGTCGGTCACGGTGTTGCGAGAGGGCGAATCGGTCAGACGTCGAATGCGTTCCACCAGTGAACCTCCATGGGCCGAGACGGCCAAGGGTGCGGTATCCCGAATGCGCAGTCGCTCCATGTCGACAAGCGCCCGGACGTAGTCGTGACGACCGCGGCAGAGACTCACCGCCAGATCGTCGCAGCAGTGCTCGCGCTCGTCGCGCACCTGGCGAGAGACCCACCAGACTGCCGGGTGATAGAACAGCAGCGACTCCACCGCTGCCTGCATCAGATTGACGAGATAGTCGTGTCGGCGGACATGGGCCAGTTCGTGAAGCAGCACCGCCTCCAGCATCTGGGGCGGCATGCCCAGCAGCGCCGACACGGGCAGCAGCACGACCGGCCGCAACGCCCCGGCCACTGCGGGCACATCGACCTCACGGGAGGCCAGCACCTGGACCGCGCGGCTGATTCCGACCTGTTCGCACAGCTCGCGAACGCGTTGCAATAGCGCGGTGTCGTCGATCGGCACCGCCGCGAGGCGGATGCGTCGCAGCCGCCACCAGCCGCCGGCGTTGATCAGCGCGAGCCCGATCACACCGACCCACCAGCTGGCGACGAGTGCGTTGCGCATGAAGGGACGGTCCAGCTTCGCGACCAGAGAACCGAAGGCGGTTTGGAGCGCGCTCCACGCCTGGCCGGTGCCGGAACTCGACACCCCCTGTGCGAGGCTCGAGGATGCCTCAATGGCCGCTCCGCTCGCGAAAGGGCCGCGCTCCGATCCGTAGCTCGGGGCTCCCTGGGTCGGAGAGACGTCGGCAGATCCGGCCCGGGCGATCCCACGCTCCACACCCGCCGGCGAGGTGTACACGTAGGCGAAGGTGATCCACGGCAGGGCGCACATCAGGGCCAGCGCGACGACACCGGCCGAGTAGCGCAGATTTGCAGAGCGTCGCCGGGTGAACTGCAGGAACAGAGCGAGGAGCAGGGCGACCAGGCAGCCCTGCCAGAGAAAGTGCACCAGGGCCAGACTCCACGCGCCGATGATCTCGTTCATTCCCCTTCCCCCTCGTTTTCGCCGGAGCGGAACCGCTCGATGAGCGCCTCGATCTCCGCGAGCTCCTCGGGCGACGACGGCCGGGTGGCCAGGGCGCGCATCGCCAACCGGGCGGCGGACCCGCCGAACACCCGGTCCACCAGGTGGGTGGTGAGCTGCTCCTGGATCCGGTCCTCGGAGCAGGTCGCCTGGAACACGTGGGCCCGTGAGGACGCATCCCTGCGCACCAGGCCCTTGCCTTCCATGATCTGCAGGAGCTTCAGGACCGAGGCTCCCGAGACGCCGCTCCCCGAGGAAAGCGCCGTCTGAATCTGCTTTACCGTGGCGGCGCCGTGGTCCCAGAGAACCCGCAGGATCTCCAGCTCGGCACCGGTCGGGCGTGGTGTCGCGTCGTCCATGCCCCCTTCAACGCCACAAAGTAGGAAAGGTTTCACACTTGAGTATGAAAAACTTCATACTTCCGCTAAGCCGTTGTACGGATTGCCCTTAGACCGGAGAAAATCCTACGTGCAGCGTGCCGGAGCCCATCCGTCGGATCGGCCGGGCCATGAGGATCAGCCGGGCCATGGGAAGGAGATCAGGCCTGGAGAACGGCCTCGCGGATGGCTCCCTCGTCCTTCTCGCGGTCGCAGATCGCTCGAAATGCCTCGCGGTCCAGCAGCTTGGGGACGTCCATCTCCACCGCCCGCGGCCGCACGAAGGTTCGGCCCGCCGAGCACAACAGCGCGCGCTCGTCTTCCCGTTCCCCTGTCGCGTTCCACACGCGCACCTGGGGTTCGTCGGCAAACGAGAAGTTCACCTTTTCGGTGTCGAGCCCCAGCACCGCCAGCACCCGCAGCATCTTGCGCCCCTCGTCGTAGTACAGTGGAACCATCATCCTCAGGTCCGCGAACACATCCACGTCCCGCGACATCGACCGTTGGAACGCGCGAAAAGCCGCACGCTCCGCGGTCATCCCGTCCACCTCGCGCCCCAGTTCCAGGGAAGCCGTCGCCCAGGCGCCGCGCATCAGGGTCGCCATGTCCTCCAGCGCGTCACCCACGGTCAACCCATCCCACATCTCCTCACCATGGACCGTGTCCGGGCCGAAATGCTCGAGCAGCGCCGATCGCACAAAGTCGTAGCCAGCAGCGAGGCGACCGTAGAGCTCGGGCAAGGGCTCGACCGACACCTGAGGCATGACGCATATCGGCACTCCTCCGGCGTAGGGCGTGTCCAGTTGCTTGGCGTGAGTCTCTCGGGTGAGCCCGAAGAACGCCTCGAACAGCCGCTCCAGCTCCTCCCGGTAGCGAGGCCCGATCTCCAGGTCCGGGGCTTCGGCGTTTAGCAACGCGGCGAGCGCGTATTGCTGATACGCGTACCATCCGTCGGACTCGTCGGGTTCGGTAGCCAGGCGCCCCTCCCGGATGGCCGCAATGATCTCCGGCAGTAGCTTGAATCCCTCGGGCACCGGCGCGTTGCCCAGTAGCCGGCGAACCAGACGGGACTCCATCGAATCGGACAGCGGGTACAGGCCGGCACGGTCATCGGGGAACGGCTGGTTGTTCCTGGCGTCCTCCAGGACTGTAGGCCGGCAGTACGGGCCGCAAAGGCGCTGAACGATGGTGTGCTGCTGTCGATAGGCAGCGGCCAGATCGGGTTGGCCGACCAGGGCTTCCGCGAAGGCCGCGGCGGCGGCATCGCTCAACGGATAGGACAACAAGCGGTCATGCCTGAAGATCTGCTTCAACGCGTCATTCTGCGACCAGGCACCGAGAGGCGGCGACTCCGAGGGCTCGGTCCGGTACTTCGCCAGCCACTTGCGCGCGTAGGTGCGCTCGGGCCCGGACTCGGGCATCGGTTCCCCCAGAAGATGCTCCGCGGCGGTCAGCAGGCCGAGCGCCTCCCCTCCCCCGGCCGCGCCTTCCAACCGCTGACGGAGTCGCCGCAACAGCGCGCGCTTTCCCAGGTGGCCCTCGACCCCATCGTGCAGCCAACGCTCGACCGCCACCACCAGACGGTCGTCGAACGCCTTGGCCTTCGCCAGCAGTGCGTAAGCGGGCGTGTAGGCGTCGTCCAACCCCGCATCGTTCAACGAGGCCACCGGAGGCAACGCGACAGCGGCCTCGTCAGGCGGCTGGAAGACGGTGATGGCGGATTCGGGCCCCGCCGGCTGTTCCAGGCCCTCCAGGGATTGCTTGACCCACGCCCCTCGCTCCCCGTGGAGCCCTTCCCACCCGAGGTGCTCGTCGATCTCCGCGTGTAGTCGCGGCCGGTCTCGCTCGACCACGACTCTGCATCCCTGTTGGCGAAAGGTTCGTTTCCGCATGTCGATCCCGCCCGCATGAAAGACCTGCGTACTTCTACCATGGCCTCTTGCGTGTCGGGAAGGACTCGATCCGGCCACGACGCCGCCCTAGGGTGTCGACGACGCCTGCCGCTACTCCCGAGCCAGCCCACCGATCGCCGCGGCGAGACCGCCGTATATGTCGTCGTCGGGGAAAAGCTCGAGTCGTCGGGTAGGCGGAATGCCGACGGCTTCCCAGGCTTCGCCATCGGCGTCGATGATCTCCTGAAAGGCGATGGTGACGCGGAATCCGTTCGGAAGGGGCTTGGGTAGCAGCCCGGAGAGCCCCCCCCGGGTGGACCCTCCAACGTGTTCCACGTGGGGAAGGGTGCGCATCGCCAGGACGAAGGACTCCGCGGCGCTGGCGGTGATCTCGCTGGTCAGCAGCTTCACCGGGCCCGTGAAGCGTTCAGCCGCCGGAAACAGTCTCAGGGTCGCCGGCACACCCTGGCGCGTGCGGTACTGGAGCACATCTCGCGGCTGATCGGCGAACGCCGCCGCGACGGCCAGGGCAGCCGCGTCGTTTCCGCCTCCGTTTCTTGACACGTCCACGATCAGCTTCTCGGCGTCGCCGAGATCATGCAGCATGCGAGCAAGCGCCTGTTCCAGTGCCGCCAGTTGCTCGGCCCGCGGCGCGGGCTCCTCGGTGACGCCACCGAAGCGATTTACACGCAGGTAGCCGGTGTCCCCGCCTATCCGGCCCCACTGCAAGGCA
>CAZBZH010000233.1:0-6933 GCA_964496265.1 uncultured Acidobacteriota bacterium
CCGGTCATCACCAGGTCGCCGGGTTCGAGGGTCACCAGCTGAGAGATGAAGGCGACCAGGTCCGCCACCGAGCGCACCATGCTCGAGGTGTTGTCCTGCTGCCGGGTCTCGCCGTTGACGGCGAGAGAGATCGCGAGGCCGGAGCCGTCGCCGACTTCCGCGGCAGGCGCGACCACCGAGACCGGCGCCGACTGATCGAAGCCCTTGGCCAGGAACCAGGGCTCCCCCCGCTTCTTGAAGCCGGACTGCATTTCCCGCAGGGTCAGATCGAGTCCGACGGCGTAGCCCGCCACCGCGGCGGCGGCTTCCTCCGGCGATACCTTGCGGCAGCGCTTGCCGATCAGGGCCACCAGCTCCACCTCGTGGTGGGTCGCCCCCCGGTCCCGGGGCAGGTACAGGGTGTCGCCGTCGTGGGCCAGGGCGGTCGACGGCTTCTCGAACAGCACCGGTTCCTCGCCGACCTGGGCGTTCATCTCCTCGGCGTGGGCGGCGTAGTTGCGGCCGACCGCCACGATCTTGCCCACGGCGACCCGCTCGCCGCTGCCCCGCAGCACCACGTGGTCCCGGGGCGGGGGAGCCATCACCCCCGGCTTGTTCTGCCACAGGTGCCAGGACCCCTCGGCCGAGGCCACCAGGCGTTCGGACGCGTCCAGCACCACCCCCCGGGCAAAGGCGACGCTCTTGCCTCGCCGGGTCACCTCCCCGCGGCTGGTCAGCCGCCCCTTGCCCCCGGAGATGAACTGGACGTTCAGCGAGATGGTGGCGCACCACCACTCCTTGGGGATCGAGGAGACCACCGCGCCTCCCAGGGAGGTGTCGAGCAGGGTCGAGACCACCCCGCCGTGGGCCACGCCCCGGCGGTTGCAGTGATGGGGCTGTAGCTCCAGGGCGACCTCGCAGACGCCCCCCTCCTTGCGGACGAGTTCCATGCCCATGAACTTGTTGAACGGTGGGACCTGCACCTGGCTTCCTTCCTTGCCGCGGGATTGGGTCACGCAGCATACTTCAGGTGATGCATAATAAACGTGACGCCCGATGCTCCGTCCCCCGTCGGGCGATCCGTGAGGAGTCTGTGCTCGATCGAGTGCTCGTCGCGGGGCTGCTGCTGGCCGCCCTGCTGCTGATGCCCGCCACCGCCGCCCTGGCCCAGGGGCTCGATATCCCGTTCCAGGTCGGCCAGCCCTTTCCCGAGCTGACCCTGCCCTCGGCCGAGGACGGTCAGCCGCTCTCGATCCGGGATTTTCGCGGCAAGAAGGTGGTGCTTCACGTCTTCGCCTCCTGGTGAGCAGGCTGCCGAAGACACGTGCCCGGGTGGCACGAAGCGACCAGACAACTTCAGGAAGACGGCAAGCTGGTGATGCTCGGCATCCTGCAGGAGCAGCACGGCGACCGCGCCCGGCTGTTCATGCAGTGGAAGCAGATGGGCTGGCCGCTGATGGTCGACTCCCTCAACCTGCTCGAGGTCACCGTCGTGCCGGTCACCGTGGCCATCGACGAGCACGGCATCGTCCGTCACGTCGGTCTGCGCCAGCGGGATGCGGCCAACATCGGTGAACTGTTCGTCGACAAGACCTACCCGGCACCGGGCGCTTCCGCCGAGGGCGCCGAGGGCGCCGAGGGCGATGCCGGCAAGAGCGCCGAGGCCGGGAGCGCCGAAGCGGGAAGCGATCGCCGTCGCGCCGCTTCCCGGGATATCTCCCGGCTCAAGACCGAGGCGATTCGCAGCGGCACCGCCGACGCCTGGCGCGCCTACGCCGAACAGCTCGTGTTGTGGGGTGGGGAGCGCCGGGTCAGCGAGGCGATTGCCGCCTATCGTAGCGCGTTGGCCCTCGACGGCGACCATGGCTACACCCACTTCCGGCTCGCCGTCGCCTCGCGCATGCGTTACGACAGCCCCGAGGGGGAAGCCACCGACTTCAGCGACGCCATCGAGCACTGGAGTCGCGCCCTCGAGATCGATCCCAACAACTACATCTGGCGCCGCCGCATTCAGCAGTACGGTCCTCGCCAAGCCAAGCCCTACCCGTTCTACGACTGGGTCGCCGAGGCGCGGGACGCGATTCGCGCTCGTGAAGAAGAGCCGCTGTCGCTGGTGGTGGAACCTGCCGGGGCCGAACTGACCTCGCCGCAACGTGAGTTCCAGGCCGATGCCACCGAGGTGGGTGAGCCCGATCCGGGGGGCAAGGTCACCCGGGACCAGGGGCGCTTCGTCGAGGTCGAGAAGGTGGTCGTGCCCGAGAAGGTGGCGCCCGGACAGTCGGTGCGGGTGCACCTGGAGTTCCGGCCCAACGCCGAGACCGGCACCCACTGGAACAACGAGGCCCGGGAGCTTGCGGTCTGGATCGATCCGCCCGAGGGGTGGCAGGTCGATCAACGGCGCCTGAGCGTGCCGATTCCCCGCAAGCGGATCAGCGACGAACCCCGCCGGGTCGAGTTCGAGGTCCAGGTGCCCGCCGACGCAGAGAAGGGCACGCGATTGCCGGTGTACGCCGTGTACTACGTGTGCGAAGATGTCGACGGAACTTGCCTCTACCGTCGTCACGACATTCCGGTGCGCATCGACGTCGGCGACTGAGCCGGGCGGGCGCACGGGCCCTCGGGGGATCGACATGCCCGGCACCCGCCTGCGCCCCATGCTGCTGTTTGCGGCCCTGGCCGTTTTCGCCGCCAGCGGTGCCGCGGAGCCCGAACGGTTCCCGCCGGTGCCGCTCTACACCCCCAGCCTGATCGCGCCGTTGGAAGCCGCCGGGACCGATCTGGAGCCCCAGGTCGAGGTGCAGATCCAGGTCGATTCTCTGGGGCGTGTCGCCGAGGTCGAGATCCTCTCGATCAAGCCGTCGTCGGAACTGGACGACGCCTTTCGCCGGGTGGTGATGGAGACCCTGGAGCGCTGGCGCTACGCCCCCGCCCTCGAGGACGGCAAGGCGGTCGCCACCCGGTTGAGCTGGGGCGTCCAGTTTCCCAAGCGCCTCGAAAAGCCGAAGTTCATCCCCAAGCGTAGCGGCTCGCTCCTCAGTTCGTCCCTCGATTCCGGCGGTTCCAGCAAGGGCAACTCCCTGCGCATGGAGATCCTGAGCCTGCCCGTCAAGGAGCGGCTGAAGCAGCTCGAAAAGCTGGCCGCCCTGGCCCACGATCAACTCCAACAGGAGCGGGTGCAGAAGCACACGACGCCGCTGGTGATGGCCTACACCGACTCCCAGCGGGAGGGCATGGCGGCCGCGTTGGCCAACAACATCGAGGCGACCTTCAAGGCGCTCCACGGCATCCTCGACGGTCGCATCCAGGCGCAACCCGAGCCCTACCGGGTGGTCGCGTTCATGTTCGAGACCCGGGATCAGTACCGGGGGCTGCAGCAGCGGGGGCAGGCCATCGAGTGGTCGGCGGGGTTCTACTCGCCGCTGGGCCTGCTGGCCTTCCACACCGAGATGCCGACCCCCGAATCGCTGCTGGCGATCATGCTTCACGAGTCGACTCACGCCTTCATCGACCGCTACCTGGCCAAGCCCGGCGTGGTGTTCCCGCGCTGGCTCGACGAGGGCTTCGCCGAGTACGTAGGCAACTCCCAGGTGCGCAAGGGGGTGCTGGTGCCCGGCCGGACTCCCCGTGCGCGGCTCTACGGCGGGCCCTGGGGCACCTATATCGGCGACTCCCATCAGGCGATCTCGGCGGATACCGTGCGCAAGGCGATCGCGCGCAAGGAACACATCACCCTGGAATCGCTGCTCGCCTCCAGCCGCGAGGAATTCTACGGGACGCGCCACGACGTCTACTACTCGACGGCCTGGCTGGTGGTGCACTTCCTGCGTCACGGTGAAGAGGGTTGGGAGGAGAAGTTCCCCGACCTGATGCTCTACGTCGCCGAGGGTTATCCGGCGCTGGACGCCTTCCGCCAGGTCTACGGCGAGCCGGCGGACTTCGAGGAAGCCTTCCTGCGCTACGTCAAGAAGTTCTAGCGGGGCGTCGCCTCGTTGTAGATCGCCAGGTGCTTCTTGGCCTCGTCCGCCCGCCCCGAGTTCCGGTGGCAGAGCCACAGGTAGTAGTGGGCGTTGGCGAAGCTCGGGTCCAGGGTCAGCCCGTGTTCCAGCGTCTTGATCGCCTCGTCGTAACGCTCCAGGTAGGAGAGCGAGATCCCCAGGTTGAAGTGGGCCTGGGCCCGTGAGGGGTTGATCGCCACCGCCCTGGAGAGCGCGGCCTCGGCCTCGCTCCAGCGTTCGATCCGAATCGCGGCGAGCCCCAGGTTGAGCTGGGCCAGTTCGTTTCGGGGCAGGGCGCCGGCGGCGCGGCTCAGCAGGTCGTAGGCCTGCTGGAAGTTGTTGCCGGCAAGCTGCTGGATACCCTCCTGCAACAGCGCCTCGGGGTCCTCGACCTGATCGAGCCGTTCGGCCATGGCCTGTTGTTGCGCCCGACGGTCTTCCACCGACCCGAACAGGAAGACCATCGCCTTCTGGGAGACCGGGTCCTCGGGAGCCCGGTCGAGGATCCTGCGGAACACCTCCCGGGAGGAGTCGTGGTGCCCCAGGTCGTAGAGATCCCAGGCGGTCTGGAGCAGGATGGCGCTCAGCATCGGGTTGAGCGTGTGTTCGGTTTCCGGCAGGTCCTGGTAGAAGAACTCCAGCCACTCGGCGAACTCGACCACCTTGCCGGTCTTGGCCAGCAGCATCAGGTAGGCGCTCTTGGTGCCCATGTCCAGCTTGTCCTTGCCGGCCACCACCGGCTCCAACAGGCTCAGGGCTTCGTCCCACTGCTCGTGGGCCAGGGCGTAGTCCAGCAGCCTGCGGCGCACCATGCCGTTGGGCCGGAGTTCCATCAGCTGGCGGTACGTGTCCAGGGCGTCCTGGGTCTTCTCCAGCCGCTCTTGGAGGTGAGCCGTGACGCGCAGCAGCAGCTCGTCGTCGGGTCGGCTCTCCAGCCGGCGCCGGGTGACCCGCAGGAGCTCTTCCAGTTCGGGCTCGCCCATGTCGGGGTTCTCGGCCAGGTAGCGCAAGGCGCCCGGCGGCAGCGGCGCCTCGGGATTGCCGATCCGCTCGATCAGCAGCTTGCGGAAGCGCTCGACCTCTTCGGGCGCGCTCTTGTTCTTGCGGTGGTACTCCAGCAGCGTCGCCAGGATGCTGGCGGACTCGGGGCAGCTCTCGTGGGCGCGCTTGAGGTTCTCCAGCTGGAGGTCCGGCCGCTCCTGCATCTCGGCGATGCGCGCCGCCCGGATCTGGCGCACGCAGGTCGGAGAGGGGAGGAGCTCCTCGGCCAGGGCCGGCCAGGCAAACAGGGCCAGAAGGATGCCGGACAGCGTGGCGCGGGTCATGGTACGGGTCTCCTGAAAGCTGGCGGCATCATATCAGGAGAAGCGTTGAGTCGGTGTGGCGGCTATCCCTCGGCGGCGACCTTCTCCACCGCCTCCCAGACCCGCATGAAGTTGCCGCTGCACATCTTGACGATGTCCTCGTCGGAGTAGCCCTCTTCCTGCAGCGCCCGGATCAGGTCGGGATACTTCGAGACGTCTTCCAGGCCCAGGGGCAGCGAAGAGACGCCGTCGTAGTCCGAACCGAAGCCGACGTGATCGACGCCGACCAGGCGGACCACGTGGTTGATGTGGTCGACCACGTCTCCCAGGGTGGTCTGGACCGGCGGGTTCTCGGCGAAGAACTTATTGCGCAGCGCCTGGCCCTCGGGGCTGTTCCATTCGACGCCGGCCTCCTCGACCCAGGCGCCGACGGTGCTCCACATGTTGGAGGAGTACTCCCGGGCCGCCGTGGTCAGGAACGCCGAACCGAAGTTGATGCCGATCACGCCGCCGTTCTTCGCCAGCGCCTTGATCATCTCGTCGTTCATGTTGCGTTCGAAGTCCGGGGTGAATCGCCGCGCCGACGAGTGGGAGGCGATCAGCGGCGCCTCGGTCAACTCGATCACCTGCCAGAAGGTGTCGTCGGAGACATGGGAGATGTCGATCATGATCCCCAGCCGGTTCATCTCGGCGACCACCGCCCGGCCGAAGGGGCTCAGCCCCTGGTGCAGCTTCTCGTCGGCGTAGGAGGAATCGCAGATCGCGTTGTTCTCCGAGTGGGTCAGGGTGATGTAGCGCACGCCCCGGTCGAAGAAGTGCTGCAGGTTGGCCAGGTCCCCCTCGACGGGAGCCCCGTTCTCCATGCCCATCGGTAGCGCGATCAGGCCACGCTCGAAGATCGCCCGCACCTCGGCGGGGTTGCGGGCGATGGCGTACTTGTCCGGCCACTTCTCGACGAAGCTCTCGACCATGTCGATCAGCGAGTCGGCGTAGTCCTTGGCGCCCCCTTCGGTCTGATAGCTGGCGGGGACGTAGATCGACATGAAAGGGGCGTCAAGGCCTCCCGCCTTGGCCCGGGGATAGTCGAAGTGGCCGTCGTCGGTGCGTTGGGAGATATCCGCCCACTTCTCGTCGAGGCGGTAGGGCACGTCGACGTGGGTGTCCATGATCAAGGTGTTGCGGGCCAGCACGACGGCGGCGTCTTCCCGGTCGGCACCGCCGGAGGCCGCCTGATCCGGGCCTCCGCCGCATCCCGCGGCCAACACCAGCGCGGCGAGCAGCGCCGTCGGCGCGATGGAGAGGCGTGCAGGCTCGGACATGAAGGCTCCTTTTGCTCTTCAGCGGCGCGAGGTGACCGCCGCCTTGGCCAGATCCTTGGCGGTGCTCCACAGCGGCCCGGGGAACTTGTGGACCTTCTTCAGCACATCGGTGAAGGCGTCGAGGAACCAGCTCACGTCCGCGTCGCTCCAGGTCAGGGTCGGCAGCAGCTTGATGATGTCGACGTGGTGTCCCGCGACCTGGGTCAGCACCCGGTGCTGGTTGAGCAGCGGCATGATGATCGCCTGGGGAAACAGGCCGCCGTCCGCCTTGTGGATCAGCTTCCAGCCGGTTTTGAGCGAGAACGAGGTCGGTTCGCCGAACTCGATGCCGATCAT
>CAZBZH010000234.1:0-6888 GCA_964496265.1 uncultured Acidobacteriota bacterium
TATCTGGCTAGGGGTACACGTCTGAGTTGTCGATGCGGCCCAGCTTGCGCCATACCCAACGATTCTCCGAGTCGTCCGCATCGATGATCATCAGCGAGGCCTGGGGGAGGCCCTCGATCGAGAGTCCTTCGAGGATGGCGTTCAGCGCCTTGTCCTTCTTGCCACCCGGGTCGAAGTGCATCTTGAATCTAAGCGCCACGATGTAGACCCGCTCATCGGTCCGAGCCTCGATGCGCTTCATGCCGAGGCGCGCCTTCTTGACCAAGGGCACGCTCGCGATCGCGGCGCGCCACAGGGCCAGGCGCTCTTCGTCGAGGTGCGCGGGCTCCAGTTCGTCCGACTTGCGTACCTCTTGGCGGGACTGGATGGCCAGCAGTTCCTCTTCGTGGGCTGCGTCGAGGATCGCCTCGTAGCGCGAAGCTTGTTTGGTGTCCCGTTCGGCTACGAAGTGACGGTAGAGCAGCGAGGCGGCGCCATTGCGGGCGTCGGTGTTCGATAGAACGACTCGATCGAGATACCCGACACCATCCGGGTCACCTCGTTCGAGCAGGATGCGGCCGCAGGCGAACTGGGCGCCGACATGGTTGGGGTCGGCGTCGGCGATGCGGCGGTAGTGGGGGAGCGCGGCCGTGGACGATTCGAACCTCTCGACGAGCATCGCCCGTTCGTAAGGCTCGTCACCTTCGAGGCGGCCTTCAGATGCCCGTTGGTTGAGCTCACCGAGCCGGGGGAGCATGTTGGCGGATTCCTTGTGGCGCTCACTCCAGGGGAGTTTGACTTGTTGGACCCACTCGCGGTCTTCCTCGACGCGGAATGCTTCGAACAAGGGGCCGAGGTATGTGGCAGCGGCGTTGTTCTCGATCGGGGGCGGAAGTTCGGGGTTTGCGCCCAGGCTTTCCAGCCGCGCGGCAAGCGAAGGGTGGGTGTCCTCGAGAGTCGTCTGTCGCTCCATCGCCGCGTCGAGGGCCGTGCGCGCGAGTTCGGCGGTCTCGGGCGACGCGAGCATGGTGTAGTACTGCTGGATCGCTCCGGGCGGAGGTTCCGCTTCCCGGTCGGCGCGGGCCCAGAGCCTTTGCCAGTAGGTCTGGGAACGGCGGGCCTGCACTTCGAGACGGACCAACGCCTGACCTGCGGCGGGAGCTCCGGCCGCGAGGGCTGCGTTGGCGTCTGCTTCAAATTCGTTGGATTGAGCCAGGACGTAGCTATAGGCCGAGTAGTACGGGGAAAACCAGCGATAGAAGCGCAGAAACAGCTTGGTCACGAAGTGACTCTCTGCCTCGAGCTGTTGGAGAATTCGGTCCCAGCTCTGCCGAGTCCGGTAGATCCAACTGCTGAACCGAGTGTGATTGCGGGCCAAGTGGCCGAACTCGTGGGCCAGCACCGCATCGAACTCCTCGGGTGTCAAGGCGCCCATCAACGGAACCCCGAGGATCAGTGAGCGACGGGTAGGCCCGACCATCCCCCACGCCGGGCGCTCCATCACCGAGGCGTTCAGTTCGTCGGAAAGGAGGACTTCATGGACCGGCTTTGAGTCACCCACGCGGCGAAGGCGCTCTATCGCCTCGAACAATGCAGGCGCATCCGCAGCTTGAATTCTCTGCCCGGCGGGCGCTGGGACCTTGAACAGAAGGGCCCGTAGGATCATGTAGCAGAGAACCAGGGGTATCCAGGCGAACTTGAGTAGTTTGATGATGACGAACGACCTGACTGCGACGACAAGGGCAATGACTCCGCCTGCCAGCGCAATTGCGATCGACATGGCCAGCGCGGGAACGGCGAACCCAAGTAAGGTCAACAGAGCCAGTCGGAGCCGGTAACCACGCGGGCTGGCGTCGGCAAGTCGCTGGACCCGACGCACCAGGTTCTCGTAGTCGTGAACCGAACGAACGCTCATGGCCGGGTAGTGGAATCCTCTCCCAGCGGGAAGAAGGTCTCCATGATGTCGTCGTAGTAGGCGCGCCAGGTCGACCAACCCCGTGAGCCCGGGCGCTCGCCGCCGTGGAGGTCGTAGCCCGCCTGCTTGAACGCGTTGTACAAGGTGCGGCTGCCTTCCACCGCGTCGATGCCTCCCTCGCCGAACTTCTGATCGTTGGGCGTCCACTGCACGAAGACCCTGGGGCGCTCGGCCTTGTCCAGGGCGGGGATCGTCCGCAGGATCTCGTCGGCGATGACCACCTGGAGGCTCGAACCCTGAGCCGCCGCGGCGCCGAAGATGTCCGGGCGCTTCAGCGCGCCGTAGAGCGCGAGCATGCCTCCCTCTGCCGGTCCGGCGAGGGCCCGTGAGCCGCGCTCGGCGATGGTGCGGTAGTTACGATCGATGTGCGGGACCAGTTCGTCGACCAGCATGCGGGTCAGGTCGGGGGAGCGGCCGCCGCCGTACTCCTCGAGTGCCCGGGGCCAGGGTAGGAACACCACGATCACCGGAGCGACCCGGGAGCCGACGATGTGATCCAGGGTGTGGTCCAGCTCACCGACCCGCAGTGCCCCGGCGCCGTTGTAGACGTAGACCACCCCGTGGCGGTCGCTGCCGCGTCCGTAGCCCCGCGGGAGCCAGAGCTGGATCCGCTGGGTCGTATCCATCACGTCGCTGCGGAACTCGAAGCTGTCCAGCCGCCCGTTGCCGTCTTCCTTTTCGACGATGTGCTCGGGGCTGTTCCAGCCCGGCATGCGCAGTTCGGAGGCGGAGCCAATGGTGTGGGGGTTGCGCGGGTCGGCCGCGCGGCCCTCGAAGTTCGGGTGGAAGCTGTACTCCCAGACCGCGTTCGGATCGAGCTTCATGCTGCGGAAGAACAGGTCGGTCCCCTCGACCCGATGCATCGGGACCGGATCCCACCACTCGAGGAACGTGCCGGAGATGGCCACCGCCTCGTCTTCCGCCTGGTAGAGGAAGTGAACCAGGTCCCCCTCGATCACCGGCAAGGTCTCGTGCTGTTCCAGGTATGCGTTGGCCTTGGCCTGTGCATCCCCGGATTGCTCGGTCTTGCGCACCCACTTGCCGAACGCTCCCAGCAATTCTCGGTCGGGCCTGCCGTCGTCGCCGCCGCCGGCCGAATCGACCACCTCGAGGGCGGCGATCTGGTCGTCGTTGCGCACGTAGATGCGTCCACCGGCGAAACTCGGCGCGACATGGCCGTAGCGTTCGAACACCGCCTGGCGGGCCCGTTCACGGTAGGCATCGCCGGCTGCCTCGACGACGACCAGGGCGCCGTTGCGGTCGAGAATCAACAGGTGTCCGTCGACCAGGATCAATCCGCGGGCTCCGGGCTCCCGGGACTTCCAGCGGACCTCGCCGCTGGCGGCGTCGAGGCAGACCAGGATGTTGCGGGACAGTCCGAAGATCGACCCGTCATGGACGACCGGCACGGCGTAGGAGGAGCGCAGGTTGCGGTTTCTCCACAGTTCCTCGACGGCGTAGTCCTCGCCCTTGCGCTCGATGCGGTAGGCGACCACTTCCTGGAGTGAGTTGATCAGCAGCTGGTTCTTGCCGATGGTCACCGGCTGGGCGAAGGCTTCGACGATGTAGGTTCCGTGCTCGTGCTCCCACAGGATCTCGCCGTCCTCGGGGTTGATGCCCATGATCTTCTGGTCGTTGACCGCGACGAGCTGCTCCCGCCCACCGAGGGTGCGGATCGCGGGCGTCTGGTAGCTGACGCTGCCTTCGCCGGTATGCCAGCGCGGCTCGCCGCTGTTGCGGTCAAAGGCGGTGATCGAGTGGCCGGCATCGCCGCCGGTCAGCAGGATCACCAGGTCGCCGACGATGACCGGTGAGGTGGTCCAGCCGTAGTGCGGCGTCTTCGAGCGGGGGCCGTCTTCCAGTTGACGGGACCAGCGTTCCTTGCCGTCGGCGAGATCGAGAGCGAACAGCTTGCCGTAACGGCTGATGCCGAAAACCGCGCCGCCGTCGATGGTCGGGGTGCTGCTCGGCCCCCCTTCGGAGCCGGTGTGGGCCGGGTAGTAATCCGAGGTGCGATAGCTCCACAGGCGCCGCCCGCCGGCGGCATCCATCGCCACGAGCCAGTTGGCTTCCCCGTCGCCGTAGGTCGCGATCACCTTGTCCGAGACGGCGAGCACCGAGGAGTAGCCGCGTCCGAGGTCTTGCTTCCAGGCAAGGCTCAGCCCGAAGCCGCTGTCGTCGAACACGCCGGTGGCGTTCGAGCGACCCTCTTGCTCTGCGCCCCGGTACTGGGGCCAGTCCTCGGCGAGTGCCGGCGCGGAGCAGAGCGCGCATGTAAGTAAAACAATGTAAACGGCTTGGGCGTGGTTCTTCATCCGCTCACTTTACCCGATCGACCTGTCCGAGGGAATCCATGAGTGCTTGCGGGTCGAGGCAGCGCCGTCGGCTTGCTCAACGGGGCCGAAGGTGTTGGTATGACAGGAGCAAGGAGGTTAGGCAGTGAGTCAGGGGCCGTGAGTCAGGAGATCAACGCCGAGCTGGCGGCGTTGCAGGCCGGCGATCTATCCGACCGCTCGAGGCTGGAGATCCAGGCGAGGGTGGTCAGGATCGCCGGCACTTGCCTCGCGGATGCCGGGAGAGGGCTCAAGCGGCTCGAGCTTCACACCGAACATGGCTCCGAGACCTACGCGGACCTCATCGAAGCTCTTTGTTCCGGGGGGCCGGAGTTGGTGGACCTGCTGCTCGGGGAACTTCGCAGGGTTCGCGGGCTCTGCGAAGAGCGCATGACCGTTCACTCCAGATGGGCGCTTCAGTCGTTCGGGTTCATGGAGCAGAACAAGGCAATGTCGCAGCACCCGGATGTGGTCGCGGCGTTGATCGAAGGGCGCACCTCCAGGCATGCCCTGGTGCGACTGGAGGCGGTAGATTCCCTTGGTGGGCTGAGTCTGGAATCGATGCCCTCGGTAGTCGCGGCGATCAAGAACGCCCTCGGGGACCCGGACTGGAGGGTGCGCTACGTGGCGGAACAGATTCTCGGCGATGCGGGCATGCTTCCGCCGGAACACCGTGTGTCGCTGCTCGACCGGATACGTCGCGTCGTGCGCCCGGAGCGGAGTTGGGCCTCGGCTCGCTGGAGCATCGGGTGGGTGCTGTTGGCCTACCTGCTGGTGGGCTGTCATGGACCCGCGGAGCGTTCGGATGTCGCCGCCGAAGCTTCTCTCGACCCGCAGCTCCGTTCGGCGATGGGTTCGATCGGAGAGCGCGCCGTGACCCAGGACGGGGTGGTCGGACTCGCCATTGCCGTCGCCATGGATCAAGAGGTCGTCTTCGCCGAGGGGTTCGGCTCGGCCGATCCCTCCGGAGAGGTGCCCATCGACGCCGAAACCCGGTTCGACCTCGGATCGATCGGGAAGGTGTTCACCTCGGCCGCGGTGATGCAGCTGGTCGAGCAGGGAAAGCTGTCCCTCGACGACCGGGTGCAGGATCATCTGTCCTGGATTCCGCCCCATTACCCCGAAGCGACCCTGGAGCAATTGTTGCGGCACACCTCCGGGTTCGTCTCCCAGGAGGTCGATGAGTTCGATCCACCGGCGGACTACTTCGAACCGCGATTCGGAGCGGCACTGTTGACCGACAGCGAACTGGTGAACGGAGTCGCCAGGTTCCCGGCAGGTGAGAACCATGTCTACTCCAACCCGGGCTTCCTGTTCCTCGGCGAGGTGATCGAGGCGGCTTCCGGAGTGCGCTACGACCGCTACGTCGCGCAGCGGGTGATCGACCCCGCAGGGCCCAACCAGATGTTGGTCTGTCAGGCCCCGCCGGGGGAGAAGGCTACCGCGCACTTCCGCCGGGAGGATGAGCAACTTCGCCAGGCGCCGCCGCTGCACATGTCCGCCTGGGGCGGGTCGGGAGGCGTGCGATCCGGCGTGTCCGACCTGATCCGTTGGATGATTCGACTCGAAGCGGGCGAGATCGCAAGCGAGGAATCCCTCGCCCGGATGCGAACGCCGACGACCCTGCGTGGTGCGCAAGGGGCGGCCGAGGTGCCCTACGGGCTCGGGATGCGGCTGGGCGCGTTTCGCGGCGCCGCGCGCTACGGCCACACCGGGACCTACCCGAGTGGAACGGCGGCACTCTACAGCTATCCCGAGGCCTCGCTACAGATCGCGGTGCTGTCGAACACCAACGGGCCCGAGGTGCCGCACGCCCATCGCTACGAGGCGGAGATCGCGGCACTGCTGCTGGATCTGGAGCCGCAGGTGCTTACGCCGGTTGCCCTCACTTCCGAGGAGAAGCGGATGATGGCGGGCACGTACGAGGACTTCAGAGCGTTCACGGTTTCTTTCGCCGGCGATGAGCTCGTGGTCCGATCCGGCGACGAGGAAGTCGAGCGGATTGTTCACGTGGGCGACCTGGCCTTTCGGCGCCGGGATCAACCCGATATGCTGCAGCGATTCCACCTGGACGGGGGTCGCGCCGGTTGGTGGGAATACAGCGTCGCGGGTAATGCGCTCGAGGTGCTGCGACGTGTCTCCGACCTGGAAGAGGACTAGAGAAGCCATGAGCAACCACCGGGTCTATTCGATGATCTTCGCCAAGGTCTACCCGATGTACGTGCAGAAGGCGGAGAAGAAGCAGCGAACCAAGGAAGAGGTCGACGAGGTGATCCGCTGGTTGACCGGCTACAGCCAGGCCGGGCTCGAGAAACAGCTCGCCCGGGAGGTCACGGTTCAGGCCTTCATCGATGAGGCCCCGGCGTTCAATCCGAACGCCTCCTTGATCAAGGGGGTTGTCTGCGGCGTCCGCGTCGAGGAGGTCGAGGAGCCGCTGATGCGCAAGCTCCGCTACCTGGACAAGCTGGTCGATGAACTGGCCCGGGGAAAGGCGATGGAGAAGATTCTCCGTAGCTGATCCAGGTCACGGCTGGGCGATGCTCTCCTCCTCGATTCGTGTTCTCTCGCCGGTGAGGATTCGGTGGTCAAGACAGCGGGAAT
>CAZBZH010000235.1:0-534 GCA_964496265.1 uncultured Acidobacteriota bacterium
CTCGATGCTGGCGTCGGCGGCGACCGCCGGCTGGTACTCCGAGAGCATGTGTCACGAGTTGATCGGTATGGCGATCCGCGGCCTGGCCCTGTCCGGCCGCCCCGAAGCCACCGCGCGGCTCAGTGCCCTTTCCCAGCAGCGGGTGATGCCGGTCTCCCAGTCAGCGGACCACGGACCGGCGCTTCGTTCGGCGATGACCCTGGTGCGAGAGCGCACCGAGGCGGCGAAACTCGAGGCGGCTCGCGGGTTCCGCGGCGGGCGCGGCGGGCGTGTCGCGATGCGCCGGCCGACTCCGCGCCCCCAGGTGGATGCGTCGTCGTTCGACCTTCACCTGGACAACGATCTGGACGTCACCGATCCCCAGGATCCGGTGGTGCCCTTCGCCGACGACACCCAGAGCCGCAGCCATCAGACCGGGCTGACCTACTCGAACCATGTGGACATCAGCAACCCGCTGGATAACGCCCGCCTCGACGAGATTCTCGAGGACGCCAGCTACCGGGCGGCGACGGAAGACTTCGCCGAGGATGTCGG
>CAZBZH010000235.1:560-6884 GCA_964496265.1 uncultured Acidobacteriota bacterium
CCAACAGCTTCGGCACCGCCGGAGACGGACTCAACACCATCGACGATTCCTCGGAGTTGAACACGGTGCTGAGCGACAGCTCCGGCCGGGTCAAGGTGGTGACCGCGATCAACTACTGCGGCGGGCCGGGGATGAACATCATCGGCTGTGCCTCGACGCCGGGTAGCCGCATCGCGGTGGTGCGCTGGAGCACGGTGACCATCGAATCGATCCTGTGGATCCACGAGTACGGCCACAACACCGGCCTCGGCCACCATCCCGACAGCCGGCACATCATGTTCGCCTCCAACAACGGTTCGAACCGCGGCTTGTCCCAGGCGGAGTGCGACGCGTTCCACGTGCCGTCGGGCGCGACCCAGGCGAACCCGGTCGATATCGGCGTTTGCCAGGACAACGACAACGACGATATCGCCAGCAGCATGGACAACTGTCCCAACGACGCCAACGCCAACCAGCAGGATAGCGACGGTGACGGGGTCGGCGATGTCTGTGAGGGCACCTCGGTGACCGACGTGCTGGAGAGCATCTCCACCCGGGGCCGCACCCTGACCGACGAAGAGGTGGTGATCGCCGGGCTGATCGTGACCGACGGCACCGCCGACGTGTTGCTGCGTGCCCTCGGGCCGAGCCTGAGCTCGGTCAGCGGGGCGCTGGCCGATCCGGTGATCGAGCTGTACCAGGGGCAGTCCCTGGTCATCTCCAACGACGACTGGCAGAACGCGCCCAACGCGACCAACATCCAGAACACCGGTCTGGCGCCGAGCAACCCGGCGGAATCGGCGATCTTCCGCAACCTTGCCGCGGGTAGCTACACGGTGATCGTGCGCGGGGCGGGAGACACCACCGGCGTCGTCGAGATCGAGGCGCACCAGATCAGCGGCAGCGGCCGCCTGCGCAACCTCTCGACCCGGGGCCCGGTGACCGCCGGCGGCGATACCCTGACCACCGACTTCGTGATTGACGGCAGCTCACCCAAGACGGTGATGATCCGCGCCCTGGGGCCGACCCTGGGCACCTTCGGCGTGCCCGGCTCCCTGGCGGATCCGAGCCTGACCCTGCGTTCGGGCGGCAGCACCCTGGCGACCAACGACAACTGGGGCGCCAGCGCCGATTCGACCGAGATCTCGGACACCGGCTTCGCGCCGCCCAACGCCGCCGAGGCCGCGATCCTGGTGGATCTGGCTCCCGGTAGCTACACCGCCGTGCTCGACGGCGCGGGCAACGGCGTGGCGCTGCTCGAGGTCTACGAGATCCTGCCCTCGACCTCCTCGGGTCCGGTTCCGCCGCCGATGCTGATCGGCAGCAGCGGGGACACCGGCCGCAGCGTCGACCGCCCGCGCGCACCGTTCAAGCGCCAGGTGACCCGTCAGCGCTGACGGAACCTTCCGCGGTTCTCCGACGTTACTCCTGAAGACGGCGGGAAGCAGATGCTTCCCGCCGTCGCGCCAGGCCGGGGTTCCAGACCCAGCGGTCGGTGGCATACTGCGCCTGCAGCGGCCCGGATTCTCCGCAGCCCGGGCGCACCCGAACAAGGAAAGATCGGCATCGCCCTTCCCGCGAGGGGAGGCGGCGATGCGGGTGGGAGAGACCATGACCCAGATGCACGAGGTGGATTTCGACATCTTCGGCGACGACATGCAGTACGTCGAGGTGGAGCTCGACCCCAACGAGGGGGCGGTCGCCGAAGCCGGCGGCATGATGTACATGGAAGACGGCATCGAGATGGAGACCATCTTCGGTGACGGCTCCCAGCAGAGCGGCGGCCTGCTCGGCACGCTGATGGGCGCGGGCAAGCGGCTGGTCACCGGCGAGTCGCTGTTCATGACCGTCTTCGCCAACAAGGGCCAGGGCAAGAAACGGGTGGCCTTTGGCGCGCCCTATCCGGGAAAGATCATCCCGATCTACCTGCCCGACGTCGGCGGCGAGCTGATCTGTCAGAAGGACTCGTTCCTCTGCGCGGCCAAGGGGGTGTCGATCGGCATCGCCTTCCAGAAGAAGATCGGTGCCGGGCTGTTCGGCGGCGAAGGCTTCATCATGCAGCGCCTCAACGGCGACGGCATGACCTTCATCCACGCCGGCGGCACCATGCGTGAGAAGACCCTGGCGGCAGGGGAGACCCTGCGGATCGATACCGGCTGCATCGTCGCCTTCCAGCCGACGGTGGAATACGACGTCAAGTTCGTCGGCGGCATCAAGAGCGCGCTGTTCGGCGGGGAAGGGCTGTTCTTCGCCACCCTGCGCGGGCCGGGCAAGGTCTGGATCCAGTCGCTGCCCTTCTCGCGGCTGGCCGACCGGGTCTACGCCGCGGCGCCCCAGACCGGGGGCAAGACCCAGGGTGAGGGTTCGGTGCTCGGCGGTCTCGGCCGCCTGATCGACGGCAACTAGCCCACGCAGCATTCACGGAACAGAAACGGGCCGGGCGCCCGCAGAGGACGCCCGGCTCCCGTGAGTCGTCAGACCTGGCTCAGTCCGCCGTCCACCTCGAGCTCCGTGCCGTTGACGTAGCTGGCGTCGGAGGAACCGAGGAAGGCCACCGCCGCGGCGATCTCATCCGCCTGGCCGAAGCGTTTCAGCGGCACCTGCTCGGAGACGTGGGCTCCGAACTCGTCCACCGCCTCCTGGGGCAGGCCCATCTTGCCGAACAGCGGCGTCTCGATCGGTCCCGGGGCGATGGCGTTGAAGCGGATCTTGCGCTCGGCGAATTCGGCGGCGAGGGTGCGGGCGAAGGAGCGCACCGCGGCCTTGGTCGCCGAGTAGAGGCTGGTGTCGGGCAGGCCTAGTTGACCGGCCACCGAGGAGTTGAAGATCACCGAGGCGCCGTCGTTGAGCAGGGGAGCGGCGTTGCGCACGGTGAAGTAGGCGCCCTTGACGTTGATCCCGAACAGCTCGTCATAGAGCTCCGGGGTGGAGTCGGCCAGGGGGGCGAAGCGGGCCACGCCGGCGTTGACGAACAGGATGTCGATGCCCCCGACCTTGCGCTTGGCCTCGGCGAAGGCCTGCTCCAGTTCGTCCTGTTTGCTGACGTCGGCCCGGATGGCCAACACGTCGCCGTCCAGTTGTTGCAGCGCCTCGTCCAGGGCTTCCTGGCGCCGGCCGACGATGACTACCTTGGCGCCTTCCCGCAGCAAGCGCCGGGCGCTGGCCAGTCCGATACCGCTGTTGCCTCCGGTGACCAGGGCGACTTTTCCTTCGAGTCTCGACATGGTGTGTTCTCCTTGGCGCTACCCGCGCCGAATATTCTCAATGCAAACCGACTGGTCGGTCTGTTCGTGGGTCAAAAAAAATCAGTGGCTGGAGGGGACCTCGAGCTGCTTCAGGTAATCGATCAGCGACGCCATGCTGTCGACGAAGACCTGACGATCCTGGGCGTTCTTGGCCAGGGCGACGGCGCCCTGGAAGGCGGCGACCACCAGAGCGGCGATGCCCTCGGCGTCGGCCTCGGCGGACATGGAACCGGACTGCTGGCTGCGCCGCAGCCCCGCCGCCAGACCCTCCCGCCAGCGGGTGGTGACCTGCTGGAGGCGCTGCCGGAAGCCCTCGTCGAGGCCGGACATCTCCTGGCCGAGGTTGTTCACGGGGCAGCCGTTGCACAGGGTCTCGTCGCAGATTTGCTGGTGAAAGCCGGCCAGGAAGGGGATCAAGGTGCGAAACACGTCGTCGGCCTCGAGTACCGGCGCCCAGTTGCGTCGGTTGAGGTCGGCGTAGTGCTCCTCGATCACGGCGTAGCCGATCTCGGTCTTGGTGGCGAAGTGATGGTAGAGGGCGCCCTTGGACAGCCCGGTGGCGGCGAGGATGTCGCCGACGCTGGTCGCCTGGAAGCCCACCTGGTGGATGCGCTCGGCGGCGACCTCGAGGATCTTGCGCCGGGTTGCTTCGGGTGTTGCGTGTCTAACCATCACGGGAGAGAACATACAGACCGACTGGTCGGTCTGTCAAGGGCTGGGCCAGATTTTTTCTCGGCGGAAGCTGACTCTGAGGAAGAAGCTGCCCGAAGAAGCCCCCCGCGCGCCTTCGAACCAGGCCTCTCTAGCCGCGGTAGCCCTGGACGGTCTCGACCAGCCGCTGGACGTTCTCGGTCGGGGTTGGCGGCAGGATCCCGTGGCCCAGGTTGAACACGTGGCCGGGTAGCTTGCGGGCCCGTTCCAGCACCTTGCGCGCCTCCCGCTCCACGGTGTCGGGGGAGGCCAGCAGCACACAGGGATCCAGGTTTCCCTGGAGGGCGAAGCGGTCGCCGAGGATGCCGTGGGCCTTGTCCAGGCCGGTGCGCCAGTCGACTCCCAGGGCGTCGGCGCTGCACTCCCGGATCTCTTCCCACAGGTGAGCCGAGTTGAGGGCGAAGTAGACCCGGGGCACCCCCCGGTCGGCCAGGGCGTCCAGCACCCGGCGGGCGTAGCGCAGGGCGAACTCCCGGTAGGTCTCGGGAGCCAGGATCCCGGCCCAGGTGTCGAACAGCTGGAAGGCCTGGGCGCCGGCGTCGATCTGGGCGCCGACGTAGCGGATCGTGGTCTCGCTGATCTTCTCCAGCAGGGCGTGGAGCGCTTCGGGGGCGTCGAACAGCATGCCCTTGATCTTGTCGAAGTTCTTCGAGCCCTGGCCTTCGACCATGTAGACCGCCAGGGTGAAGGGGGAGGCGGCGAAGCCGATCAGCGGCACCTTGCCCTCGAGCTCCCGGCGCAGCATGCGGATCGCCTCGTAGACGTAGGGGAGTTCCTGCTCCGGTTCGGGAACCCGCACCCGTTCCACGTCGGCGGCGCTGCGCACCGGTTTGTCGATCACCGGCCCGGGGTTGAACTCGATACCGAAACCCATCGGCTCGACGGGCACGAGGATGTCGGAGAACAGGATCGCCGCGTCCAGGCCGTAGCGCCGGATCGGCTGCAGGGTGACCTCGGTGGCCAGCTCCGGGGTCTTGCACAGGGTCACGAAGTCGACCTTGCTGCGCACCTCCCGGTACTCGGGCAGGTAGCGGCCTGCCTGGCGCATGATCCAGATCGGCGTCCGCTCGGTGGGTTCGCGTCGCAGGGCTCGCAGCAGCAGATCGTTCACAGGGGGCTCCCGAAGCGGCCGGTCGCCTCCGGCCGGTGTGCAGAAAGCCAGTAATAGCACAGCAGAGCGCCCTCCCAGCCAGGTGGCTGGCGGAGCCGCGCCGCCATTCACTAAGATTCGGCGTCACCCGATCCGAACCCTGACTTTCTCTGCTTAGGAGTCGATTCCGATGGCGAACATCACGCTCAAGGGCAACCCCTTCAAAACCAACGGCGATCTTCCCGCCGTCGGTGCCGACGCGCCGGACTTCCGGCTGGTCAACGGCGACATGGAAGACAACTCCCTGGCCACCTTCGCCGGCAAGCGCAAGGTGATCAGCATCGTGCCGAGTCTCGACACGCCGGTTTGCCAGGTGCAGACCCGTTCGTTCAACGAGAAGGCCGCCGGTTTCGACAACACCGTCGTGCTGACCGTCTCCGCCGACCTGCCCTTCGCCCAGAAGCGTTTCTGCGGCGCCGAGGGGCTGGATCACGTCGTGACCCTGTCGATGATGCGCTCCAAGCACTTCGCCAAGGACTACGGCATGCTGATCGAGGACGGTCCGCTCGAAGGGCTCTCGGCCCGCGGCGTGCTGGTGCTCGACGAGAACAACAAGGTTCTCCACAGCCAGCTCGTTCCCGAGATCGCCGAAGAGCCGGACTACGACGCCGTGGCGTCGGCCCTCAGCTAGCGCGTTCGTTGGTGCGCCCGGCCGGCCTCCCGGTCGGCCGGGTTCGCGCTTTCTCTCCGGTTGCGGTGGGCCCACCGCGCCATCCGCGTGCGATCCGGGTACGCGGCCCGATCCGGCCTAGGCTTGTACGTAGCGGGGGCGGCATGGAGGAAATCCATGACGGCAGCTACGTGGCGTCCATCGACGCCGGATACGTTCCTTACCGAGCGAGACGGGGACAAGGTCGCGATGCGCATTGCGCTCGTGATCGCCGCCCTGCTGCATCTCGCCTTCCTGGCCATGCCGGTGATGCAGTCCGCACCGCCGGAAGAGTCCAAGATCATTGCCTGCCCGCTCGAGATTCGAGAAGCGGTGATCCCGCCGCCTCCTCTCGAGCAGGTTCAGATCGAGCGCACCGCACTCGATTATCACGACCCGGTTCCGGTGCCGATGGTCGACGATCCGGAACCGATCTACGAGGAACCCGCGGTGGAACCGATCGATGTCTCGTACAGCGACGCGCCGATTCACGGCGACGAACTGGACGTCGTCGCGCCTCCCGCACCCCTGCCCGCGATCGTCGATGAAGGCCATCGGGACCTGATCCTGCCGGTGCCGATCGAGCCGCG
>CAZBZH010000236.1:0-6863 GCA_964496265.1 uncultured Acidobacteriota bacterium
CAGGAACGTCCTCGGGGTTGAAGGAACCCAGGCCGCGCGAGCGAATCCGGCGCAGATAGCTCTGAAGCCGCTCCCACTCCGGTTGGTTGCGGCTGACGAACTCGCGGAGATCCATCAGGACGCCGTGCCCCGGTAGCGGGCGTAGACCTGTTCCAGGAAGGGCTCGTTCTCGAGAGCGGCGCTGTCCTCGGGGAGCGCGCCGCGGCTACCCAGCCGGTCGCGCAGCACCCGGGCCAGGTCCGCGCCCACGGTTTGCCGGGAAACCGGCTCGAAGTCGTAGCGCCGCGCGAGGAACCCGCGCAGCAGCTCGAACTCCCGCACCGAGAGCGAGAGGGTCCCCTCGCCGCCGGCATAGCCCTGGGCGGCGAAGTCCACATGCTCGGCCCGCTTCTCCCGCACCACCACGGTGCCGGCCGCCAGATCGCCGATGCGCTGATGGCGGCGGTGGAAGATCATGAACAGCAGCCCGATCGGAATCGAGAACAGCAACAGGTCGATCAGGCTACGCAGCAGGTTGCGAATCACCGCGTCGGTCCAACCGATGGGGTAGCCCCCCGCCTTCTGGACCCGCAACCCCATCATGCGCTTGCCGGGAGTCTGCCCGTCCCAGGCAATCTCGAAACCGGCGAAATAGAACCAGAACAGGGCGAAGGTCCCGAGCATCCACGCCGCCACCGCCATGCTGCCGAAGACGGCAAAACCCGCCACGGCGAAGAACGACAGGATCAGCACGCCGAGCCCGACGATGAAGTAGTCCACCACGAAGGCGATCGACCGGGACCCGACCCCCGCCAGGTCGATGTGCAGATCGACCCGTTCCGGGGTCTCCAGGGCCTCGCGGCCGGGAAGATTGTGCTCGCTCATGACGCCCCATTGTAGTGCGATCACGTTTCCGTAAGACGGCTTACAACAAACTACGCCGAATACCTGTGATTTGTTTGCCCGGGCGGCCCACCGGACACTAGATTCCGCCCCTCAGGGACGGAGGGTAGGAAAAAATGACCATGAGTGCATCGAATCACGGACGGCAGCGGGGTTCCAGCGGCTCGATCGGCGAGAGCGGCTGCCTGATCGTCGACCAGGCCGGAACCATCCTCGGCTTCGACGAGGGTGCCGAGAGCCTGACCGGCTGGGCCGCCATCGAGGTGGTCGGCCGCCACAAGGATCTGCGGTTGGTCCGCACCGAGGGTGACGGCGAGGCGCTTCCGATCTACGAGGGGGATCTGACCGTCCCCGAAAGCGCCACCGGTACCCGCGAATTGCGCTTCAACTGCCGCGACGGACGCACGGTGCTCGTCGAGGCGCTGGTTCAGCCGTTGCCCGGCAACGGTGACCGCATGCTGGTGCGGGTGCTGCGGGTGCTGGCCCGCTCGGCCGCCCCGATCCATGTCGACAGTCTCGCCGACCTCGATCCGCTGTGCGGCCTGATGTGCCGCGGCAGCTTCCAGCTGCGGCTGGCCGAGGAGTACCGCAAGGCGGAAAAGAACGCCAAGCCCCTGGGGCTGATCGTGCTCGACGTCGACCACCTGACCCGGGTCAACGACAAGCTCGGCCGGCAGCACGGCGATGAGCTGTTGCGCAAGCTGGCCGGAATCCTGCGGGTCACCGTCGGTGACGAGACCCGCATCGGCCGCATCGGCGACGATGAGTTCGGCATCGTGATGCCCAACTCCGGACGGGGCGACGCCCGCCAGCTCGCCGCCGCGCTGCGCTCCACCGTCGAGCGTTTCCGCTTCTTCCCCGAGACCGAGGGCATCCCCCGGGTGACCCTCAGCCTCGGCGCCGCGTCCTACCCGGCCGACGCCGACAACGCCGCGGACCTGCTCCAGCGTGCCCAGGAGGCGCTGCACGAGGCCCAGTCCCTGGGTCGCAACCGGGTCTGGTGTTATCTGCGCCGCCCCCGGGTGCCGTTCCACGCCCCGGTCTACTTCGACGGCGGCGATCCGCTGCTGGTCGGCTACAGCCGCGATCTCTCGCCCAGCGGGATCTTCGTGCAGACCGCGGCGCCGATCGATATCGGCATGCGCTGCGCCTTCACCTTCCCGGTCCCCGGCCATGACGGCTCGGTCCACGTGATCGGCCGGGTGGTCCGCGCGGTGCCGCCGGAGACCCACGAGGACGCCAACCGGGTGCCCGGCCTCGGCGTGGAGTTCGAGCAGTTCGGCGGCCCCCACGACCGCCGGGCGATCGAGGCCTACCTCCACGAGAACGAGGACAACAGCCGGCGCCCCGAATCGGGACTGTTGAGCCTCTAACCTCTCTAATTCGACGATTGCCGCGGGCCGGAGCCGAGAGGTTCCGGCCCGTTCTCGTTTTGCCCCTATAATCCCGCCCATGCCGACCTCGACCACCCTGCTGGTGCTCGGATCGTGGCTGCTACTGGCGGTCCTGACCGGGCTTGCGTTCCGCTTCAACCGGGACCGGAGCCACGATTGAACCCGCTGCTGTACGGGCTCCTCGGCTACGTGGTCCTGATGCTCGCCGTCGGGATCTACTGCTACCGCTACATGAAGTCCCTGGACGACTTCGTGCTCGGCGGCCGGCGGCTGGGCCCCTGGGTCGCGGCGATCTCCGAACGGGCCTCGGGGGAATCCTCCTGGTTCCTGCTGGGGCTCCCCGGCGCGGCCTACGGCCTGGGGTTCACCGAGTACTGGTCGGTGATCGGCATCGCCGGCGGCATCCTGGCCTCCTGGACCTTCATCGCCGTGCCCCTGCGGCGGGAGACCGCCCGGCTCGGCGCCCTGACCCTGCCCGATTACTTCGAGCTGCGCTTCGGCGACAAGTCCCGCTTCCTGCGGGTGGTCTCGATGCTGGTGATCCTGGTGTTCTACACCTTCTACATCGCCGCCCAGCTCCACGGCGCCAAGACCCTGCTCAACACCAGCTTCGAGATCGAGGGGGACACCGGCCTGATCATCGGCGCGATCATCGTGTTGATCTACACCCTGCTCGGCGGCTTTCTCGCCGTCGCCTGGACCGACCTGATCCAGGGGCTGATGATGACCGCCGTCGCCGTGGTGCTGCCCATCGCCGGCATCGCCTACATCGGCGGGCCCGGCGTGTTGATCGAGAAGCTCCAGGCATCGAACCCCGGCCATCTCTGGATGGGCGGCGAGGTCGGTCAGGCCTTCGTCTTCGGCGCCGCCGTCGGCGGACTCTCCTGGGGCCTGGGCTACATGGGGCAGCCGCACCTGCTGACCCGCTACATGGCGCTGCGCAAGACCTCGGAGGCGCGTACCGGCGGACTGATCGCCATGGGCTGGACGCTGATCTCCTACTGGGGCGCACCGATGATCGGCATCGTCGCCCTGGTCGTGCTCGGTCCCGATCTGGCGCCTGAAACGGTGATGCCGGCGCTGGCCGAGTTCCTGCTACCCGGCTGGCTGGCGGGAATCATGATCGCCGGCGCCACCGCGGCGATGATGTCCACCGCCGACAGCCAGCTGCTGGCGGCGAGCTCGACGTTGATCGAGGACGTCTACGTGCGGATCTTCAAACCGGACGCGCCGCCGGGGAGGTTGGTGTTGCTCTCTCGTGTGGCGACGACCGCGGTGATGCTGATCGCTCTCGGACTGGCGCTGAACGCCGGCGATGAGGGGGGAGGCATCATCTACCAGACCGTGGCCTACGCCTGGACCGGCCTGGGCGCATCCTTCGGGCCACCGCTCCTGCTTGCGCTGTGGTGGCGGCGCACCAACCGCAACGGTGCCCTGGCGGGCATGCTCGGCGGGATGATCGCCACCATCGTCTGGAAGAACAGCGACGCCCTCCAGGCCATGCTCGACATGAAGGTCGGCGCCGTGCTGGTCAGCGCCGTGCTGGTGGTGAGCGTCAGCCTGCTGACCTCCCGCTCCGAGTAGCTCGGGCTCTAGTCGAGCACCCGGGGAACCCGCGGCACCCCGAGCTCGCACTCCAGCTCCTTGCGGTCCCAGCCGGCTCGTTCGGCGGCGGCGGCGTAGGTCGCCTGGAGGAACGCGAGCAGCTTGCCTTCCGGGTCGTCGGCGTTACGCACCGCGTCGTAGGGCAGCACGAACTCCCCCAGATCCTTGTGGAAGTAGGCCTCGGATGCGCCGGCGTCGGCCTCACCGAAGCCCTCGGGTACCGGGTACGCGTAGCAGTAGAAGGAGGGCTCATCGATGCCCCCACCGCCGGGCCAGAAGCCGGCGGAGCTGACCTCGTGAGAGTAGGCCTCGCGGGTGACCGTATCGGGCAGCGCCGGGAACCCGCCGGGATGCTGCGGCGCGGTGCGGCCGGAGAAGCGGGTCACCGCCAGGTCGAAGCTGCCCCAGAACAGATGAACCGGGCTGACCTTGCCCAGGAAGCCGGTGCGGAAGTGCTTGAACACCGCGTCGATGCGCAGCAGCGCCTGCCAGAAGTCGTGGGCCGCGGCCGGATCGTAGGCGCCGGGATCGGTCTGTTCGGCGAAGGGCACCGGGTCGGGCACCTCGTTGGGTGCGTGGTGCAGGCGGACGTCGGCGCCCAGCTTATCGAGGGCGGCGGTGAAGCGGCGATGGAACTCGGCCACCGACATCGGCTCCAGCGCGAAGGACTCCCGCCGCCCGTCGGAGGCATCGACCACCAGGCGGTGATCGAGGAAATCAAAGCCGACCTCGAAGGCGGCCTCGTCTCCGGGAATCAACGAGGTCGTGAGGCCCCGGGCGCCGACGTAGAGGGTCGCCTGCCAGGAGTGGTTGATCCAGGGGGTGGTCGCCAGCCGGAACTTGCCGACGATCTGGGACCACATGTGCAGGCTCTGCCCGGTGAGCTGCCAGCGGGCGTAGGGAATGTCGGGCCAGTGCTTCATCGCGGAGTTCCTTCTTCAGGGTCCGGAGCCGTTCCGGAGCGGGATCTCGGGTCGATGATAGCGGGCCCGTCGAGCCCCGGCTGCTAGGGCCGCTTCCGATCCATCGGTTCACGTTAGAATCCCCGCGTGATCGCTTCCTCGAGGTATCCGTTTTGAGCCGAGCCCCCTGCCTGATCCTGCTGGTTCCCTGCCTCCTGCTCCTCGCCGGCTGCCAGGGCTCCGCCACGCCTCCTGCAGAAGCGCCGGCCACAAGCGCCGACCTGCACTACAGCGGCCGCATCGAATTCGATATCGACGCCGCCTCCCTCGACGCCGACCTCTTGGTGACCCTGGCCAACGAGTCCGCTGACTCCCTCGCGTTCCTGCTGCATGGTGACCTGGAGCTGGTGAGCATCGAAGGAGAGCACGTCAGCGGTCATGAGGTCGGGCCCGCGCCGAACATGGGCGGCTGGAATCGCATCGCCGTGGAACTGGTCGAGGGAGCCGAAGGTTCGGATATTCGTTTCCGCTACCGGGGCGTGATCCCCACGCCCGAGAGCCGGATCAACCAGATCAGCCCGGACTGGGTGGAGCTCTCGGTCGACACCGCCTGGCATCCGATCGTCGAGAGCTTCGATCGAACGCTGACCTACGATCTGGAGCTGGGGCTACCCGCGGGCTGGACCATTGTCAGCCCCGGCAGCGCCGTCCCGCTGGAAGACGGCTACCGCATGCAGACCGACATCGACATGATCGACATCCCCTTCGCCGCCGCGCCAAATCTGGAAGCCGCCGCAGGAGAGCGGGAGACCGTGTTCCATCGGGGAGCCTCCCAGGAAACCACCGACGCGATCCTCGACGCCGCGTTCTACTGCCGCGGCTACCTGGATGAACGCTTCGGCGCGGCCCTGCCCCTCCCAGACGTGGCCTTCGCCCTGCCCGACCGCCCGGAGAGCGGCTACGCCCGCAAGACCTACATCGCGTTGACCAGCGTCAATCCCGAGGACCGGGTGGGGCTGACCCGGTTCCTCTGCCATGAGCTGTCCCACTACTGGAGCACCGGAGCGGCCCCCTTCACCGTGGACAACTGGCTCAACGAGAGTTTCGCCGTGTTCGTCGCCGCCCAGGCCTGTCGCCAGCGCTACGGCGACGATATCTGGGACAAGACGGTGACTCACTGGGAGCAGCGCTCCAAGGGACAGGGCAGCGTCTGGACACCCGACGATCTCAGTCGCCGTTCCTACGAGATCAACTACAAGAAGGGGCCGCTGGCGCTGTCGCGACTCGAGCAACGGATCGGAGCGGAGGCGATGGAACGGATCTTGACCCGCTACATGACCGACCCGGTCAACGACACGCCGAGCCTGCTCGATGTGATCGAAGAGGAATCCGACGCCGAGAGCCGCGCCTGGTTCATCTCGGTGCTCGCCGAGACGGAGTCCGCGTCCGCGGACTGACCCGCCACCGACGACCCGGCTCGCTCGTCAGCGATTGCGCTGGTTCATCTGTTCGACCCGCTGCTGCTGGCTCTCCAGGGTCGGCACTCCGTAGGCCGCGCGCACGCTGTCCGGCAGCCAGTCCTCGTAGGGGTCCTGGGACCAGGGCACGTCCGGCCCCGACCGCAGGTATTGGGTTCCCAGCCGCTGGGGTTGGTCCATTCGGTGCAGGTAGCGGTCGAGGGCGGCGGCGCTCAGCCACTGCCCGGTCTCGTGCCCCTTGAAGCCGGCTACCGTCGAGAGGATGTGGGCGATCAGGATGTCCTCGGATCCCTCACCGTGCTGCAGCACCATCGCCGCGTGGTAGTAGTCGTCGGCGGTCTCGAGGGAGCCGGCCTTGATCAACTCCATCACCCGGTCCCGGCGCTTCTTGTCCCGCTCGGCGATCCCCTTCCAGTGATCCGGTGACGGGGGCTTGGTGAAGCTGCGATCCGCCTGATCGGCGTCGTGGAGTTCCTTGAGCTCGGCGGAAGCCGGGCCTTGCTGCGGCGCATCCTCCGCGAGGGCAATCCAGGTGCCGAGGAACACCACCAAAACCAGACCGATTCCGAGAACGACACGCATCCGAGCCCCTCCTATGCGTC
>CAZBZH010000237.1:0-6844 GCA_964496265.1 uncultured Acidobacteriota bacterium
CCCAGTCGCGCATGGCCGGCGGCCGGCCGGGCCGCGTCCCGGTCGTGGTGGGCCAGGGCTTTCTCGAGGGCGCTTCCGGCCGCTTCCAGATCGCCCCGGCGACGCAGCAGGGTCGCGGCACAGCTGGCGCCCCAGGCTGCCAGGCGCGCCTCACCCGAGTCCGCCACCGCCCGGCATTGGGCCAGGGCCTGTTCCGGCTTGCCCACCGCATCGAGATGATCGGCGCGCACCAGGCGGGACCACAGCGCCAGCCGGCCGGCGCTGGGGCCCTCTTCGCCGGCTTCGGCCAGACTGCGTTCGAGCAGGGGTTCGGGGTCGCGCCCCAGCCGTGCTTCGACGTAGGCCAGGTTCATCAGCACGTTGGCCCGCTCGGCGGCGTCCAGCGCGTCGGACTCGGCGCCGAGGGCGCTACGCAGCAGCCGCTCGGCCTCGTCGAGGGCCAGGGAGTCGGTCGACGGATCCTGGGCGATCAACCAGCTCAGGGTGATCTGGGCGGCCGGCAGGTAGCGGTTGTCGAAGCCGGCTTCGCGGCTGCGTGCCAACATGCGGCGCAGACGTTCCTGAGCAGACCGTTCGGCGCCGATGCGCAGCAACATGCCCGCCTGACGGTTGGTCACCGCCAGGATCCCGGAGTCCGCGATGCGGGAGTAGTGCGCCTCGGCGTGCACCAGATGCTCCCAGGCCTCCCCGGGACGGGCCTCCCGCTCCATGGCGAGGTTGGCGCGTTCGAGGGCGACGATGGCCGCCGACTCGCTGGCTGCCGGATCGTTCAGCCAGTCGGGCAGGGACGCGAGCAAGCTCTCCGCCTCGTGCAGCGACGCTTCGGTTCCCTGACGGCGCAGGAAGTAGACCGCCATCAGATCGAAGCGCACCCCCAGCAGGAGATAGCCGGCCTCCTCGGCGCGATCTCCCAGGCCGCGCAGCCGCTTCGCCATCTCCTGGTGGTCCACGCCGCTCCGCAGCGCGGGCAGCCGCTGTTGCCAGAGCTCCGTGAAGGGAGTCGTGTCCGGCTCGAACAGGATCGGCCGGCAGGGCAGCGTCTGCCGGCGCCCGTCGTAGGCGTCCTCGATGGAGCCGCAGACCTCGTTGATGCCGGCGGTCTCGATGCTGCCCAACGGCACGCCGTAGCAAACGGTGCTGCCGAAGCGGACCGCCGGCGGCTTCGACGCTGCGGGAGGTGCATCGCCGCCGATATGCAGCCGCGCCTGCCACTGACTGGTGTCGACCGAGGGGCGGGTCTCGATGCAGAGGTCCAGCATGTTGTCTTTGCCGATCACCTTCGGCATCAGCGAGCCGTCGGAAGCGAACGACGCATCCCGATGACCGCGGAAGGTCCAGGTCGCGTCGCCGAGCAGATCGTCGCCCGGTGTCGGAGCGCACGCCGGCATCAGGAGCAGCAGTGCTGCCCCGATCCATGCCGGCCCGCGGCTCCACTGGGCGGCCTGGCTCACAGGCCGAGCTTCCTCGCGCAGCTTTCGATCGTCTGATTGAGCGACAGCTTCAGTTTGTAGGTCGCCTTGCGGGACCAACCGGTGGCCTGGGAAATCTCCTCGGGAGTCAGGCCGTCGACGAAGCGCATCTTGTAGTACAGGTAGACCCGCGCGTTGCCGCGGCGCAGGCAGGCGTCGAGGCGCACCAGGGTGTCCTTGTCCAGGTTGCGTTGTTCGGCATCTTCCACGCCGGGGCGTTGGTCCGCTCCCAGAAGGGGCAGCGGACGGAAGCGGCGCCGTGAGCGGCGCCGGTTGCTGGCGATGCCGCACGCCAGGTTCCAGAAGAAGCACTCCAGCTTGCTGTCGGTCTGGGCGCTGACCGGCGTGCGCGTCACGAAGCTGCGCAGCACCCGGGAGTCGTCCTGGAAGAACAGGACGAAGGCATCGTGCAGCAGTTCTTCGGCGTCGAGTCCGGCCGACTGGTAGCGGCTGCGCAGCCGCCGCAACAGCTTCGGTGCGAACCGGTCGTAGAGCCAGCCCTTGGACGCCGTGCAGCCGTCGAGGGCATGCTCCAGCATCTCGGGAAGTTCGGAGCGCAGGTCGGGCCGTCGCGGAACATCGTGCAGGTTTCCGCCGATGCCCCCTTCGGCCGCGTGCTGCGTCGCGTCGTCCTTTTCTCGCATTGTGTACTCACCCGCGTTGGATCGCTGAGACCGAAAGTGTACGTCGCTGTTCTTTTCGGGGGGGAAGTTTTCCGGCCTGCGGACTCCAGAAAAAGTGAGGGAAACGCGGGGATTTGCCGCGATGGTTTCGTGCGCCCAAAAGTCGGCGTGCGACGGAGCCGCTCTGTCCCGCGTGCGGGAATTGGCGGCCAATCAAGGCGCCTCGCGGCCTGCTTTACTTTCCCGCTCAAGCACCGAAGAATGGCCCGGTGGTTCCTTCCATCGGCATCCATGGGGCGTACACCGCGTTCCCCGCGCACTGCCACCGCTTCCCGGTAGGGCGGTGAACGACGCACAACGCATCGCCGCGGTTCTGGCCGGCGATCGCGCCGCGACCGAGGCGTTGATCGGCGACGTGGAGCGCCGGGTTCTCGCCATCGCCCGGGGGCAGTTCCGCCTGTCCCCGGAAGAGAGTGAGGACGTGCTGCTGTCCCTCTGCGAAAAGCTGTGGCGGGATGACGGTGCGGCATTGCGACAGTGGCAAGGTCGCGGCCCTTTCTCCGCCTACCTCTCGGTGATGGCCAGCCGCGCGTGCCTGATGTACCTGCGGGAGAAAAAGCGACGCTCCGCGGAGGTCGGTGGTCTCGAACTCGACCTGGTTGCCGGCGATGCCGCCGCCCCGGTCGAGGCGGAGCGGCGTGAGGAGCGGGAGTTGCTTGCCCGCGGGCTGGAGCGTCTGTCCGAGCGGGACCGCACCCTGATCCGCCTGCGTTTTCTCGAGGAGCGGGACTATGACGACCTGACCCGAGAACTCGGGATGTCCTACGGCGCGGCGCGCAAGGGAGTGCATACGGCGGTCAACCGCTTGCGCCGGGCCCTGGCCGATCTCGAACCCTCCTGGTTCAAGGTGGTAACAGGGCGGCGCGGCGGGCATCAGTAGTCGATGGAAGCTCGAAGCACGAGGAAGGGGCGATGAGTCACGAGTGCATCCGATTTGCCGAGTGGGTCGGTCCGGAGTTGGCCGCCGACGCGGAGGGGCGCTACGGCTTCCTGCGCCATGCCGTGGGTTGCGAGATCTGCCGGCGTGAGTTGACCGAGGCGGTCGCTCTGGGAACGCTCCTGGCCGGGCGCGATCCCGAGGCCGGCAGCGAGGTCGATCCGGCCGACCTCGCCGAGAGCCTGTCGTCGGGCCGGGTGCCGGTGGAATCGCTGCAATCGGTCGACGCCCTGGAGTGGACCCTGGCGTCGCTGGAAGCCCTCGGTCCCGAGGTCGAGCAGGCGATGGCCGATCGCACCTACGAGGCGTCGGCAACCACCCGCCGGCGTCTGCGGCGCAGGGTGCTCGATCGCGGCGAACCGGGAGGCGGCAGCCGTTGGGTTCCGGCGCTGGTTGCCGCGGCCGTGCTGATTCTCGCCGTGGTCTTCGTCTGGAATGCGCGGCAGTCCGACGGAACCCGGTTGGCCGGTCTCGAGGAATGGGGTGAGCCCTATGCGGCCGCTCTCGAAGGCCGTGGCTTTGCTGCCGAACCGTTGTTCGAGATCCCGGCAGGGGACGGCTCGGTGGTTCGTCGTGGCGCTGCCGAATTGCTGTCCCTCGTGCCCCTCGAGCCTCGCTGGGAGGCGGTCCCGACGACGCCGGAGAGCCTGCGGATCGATGTCCGGCCGCAAGGGGACGTCGGGCGGCTCGAGGTGCTGCTCGTCGACGCGTCCCGCAAGTTCGTCTGGAGTGGAGAGCAAGAGGTCGCGGAGGGGCCGGTGCGGATGCCCACCGGCGATCTGCGGCTCACTCCCGGCGAGCGCTATTTCTGGCGGGTCCAGGCCGATCGCGGCGGGGAGCTGATCGCCTCCCCCTTCGTCGGATTCGAGGTTCTTGCCGAGGAGCGTGCCCGGGAGTATGAAAGGTTGCGGGAGCTAAGCCGCGAGCAGCCGTTGATGGCCGCGGTGATCAGCGATCGGTTCGGCCTGTACAGCGAGGCGATCCGCTTCCTCGAGGCGTCCAGTGCATCACCCGAGGTGGTCGAAGCGGGGGTGGCCGCCCTCGCGCGGAAGAGGGGAGTCGACTCTGGGCGCTAGCCTCATGCTGCGGACGCTCGTTCTATGTCTCGCGCTTCTCGCCGTCGTCGGCTCGCCGGCGGCAGCCGAAGGTGCGGAGACTCGGGAGGAGCGGCGCAAGGCGGCCCGGGCTCTGGCCAAACTCGCCGCGGGCTACAGCAGGGCCGGGGACCACCAGCTCGCCTTCCAGACCTACGAGAAGGCGCTGGCGGCCACCCGCGATCTGGGGGACGCCCTGCTCGAAGGCCGTCTGCTGCGGGCCCGCGCTCAGACCTTCCGTCGACAGCAGGCCTGGGACGACGCCAACCGGGACCTGCTCGCCGCGGTCGACGCCTTCGAACGAGCCGGCGATCCGGCCCGTGCCGCCGAGGCCCGCCTTCAGACCGCGACCCGGCTCGTCTCGGAGCAGGGGCTGGACGCGGCGCTCGATTTTGTCGATCGGCAAATGGTCATCCTGCGGGAGCTCGACGCGACGAAGTACTTGGCCCGCGCGGTCAACCTGCGCGCGCGGCTGCTGGTCAACGCCGGGCGAATGAAAGAGGCCCTCGCGGTCTTCGACGGGTCGCACCTCGACCTGTCCGGGCTCGAAGAGGAGGCGTTGACCGGTCTCGGCCTGCGGGCCTACGCGGAACAACAGAGCGGCCGGCTGGAGGCCGCTCGCGGTTCCTATCTCGAGGTGTTGGAGCGCTCCTTCCGCGTCGGCGATCACCACGGAGTGGCCTACGCGTTCTGCAACCTGGGGGACGTGGAGGATGAGCTCGGGCTCGCCGGATTGGCCGAGGAACGGCTGGATGCCGCCATCGACTTGCTCGACGAGTTGCGCACCCGGGTCGCCGGCGGCGCCATGGAGCGCACCCGCTTTCTCGATGTCCAGATCAGCGCCTATCACGGCAAGCTGATCAAGCTGATCGACTCCCGCTCGCCGGATCTGGCGTTCGAACTGGCCGAGGGTTTTCACGCCCGCTCGTTCCTCGAGGTGGTCGAGGGGGATGCCGCGGCTTCCCGCAAAGGGGAGCAGGCGGGTGACTCCGAGGAGCAGCAGGCGTTTCGCCGGTTGATGGCGCTTCAGGAACTCGAGTTGCGCGAGGGGCTCGATGAGGCCGGCCGCGAGGAGCTGCGCGCGGCCGAGCGCCGCTGGAGCAGTCTCGTCCGCGAGGCGCGCCGCCTGAGCGAGGACCCGGTGCCGCCGGTGGTGCCGCTGTCGATTGCCGAGATCCGCGCCGCGCTTCCCGAGGGCACCGGCTTTCTCAAGTACTGGGTTCATCCCAAACGCACGGTCTACTGGCTGGTGACCCGCGACGGAATCAAGTTGACCCAGGTGCCGATCGCCTCGTCGGAACTCGAGGCCCGGCTCGAACGATATCTGGCGCCGCTGCGCAGCCTCTCCCGGGCCGAGGATGTCGCCCTGCGCGGCAAGGCGCGGGAACATCTCGAGGCGGGGCACGAGCTCTATCGCCTGTTGATGGAGCCGCTCTCCCGCGATCTCGCCGACCTGGACCATCTGATCGTCAATCCCCACGACATGTTGTGGCACCTGCCCTTCGGCGCGCTGGTGCGGACCCTGCCCGCCGAATCCGAAGAGGCCGAGGGGGAGAGTGAGCGACGACCGCTTTTTCACCCGTACGCGTCGGCGGGCTACCTGGCCGAGGCCGTCGACCTCAGCTACGTCCACTCGGCGACGGTGTGGGCCACGCTGCGCGCCCGTTCTTCGCCGGGGGAAGGCCTCCTGGCCGTCGCCCCCACGCTGGAACAATCCGAAGAGGCGTCCCGCGCCGGCTGGGCCCTCGATCCCTTGCCCTCGGCCCAGCCGGAAGCCCGGGCGCTGGCCGGGCGCTGGCCCGGAGGACGGGCCCTGGTCGGTCGCGCCGCCACCGAGTCGGCGGTCAAGGAGCTGCTGGCCGGCCGGCGCCTGATCCACTTCGCGACCCATGGGCGGCTGAGTCTCGAGCACCCGGAGTTGTCGGCGGTGATGCTGCGGCCCGCTGCGGGCGAGGACGGTCTGCTGCAGGCCCACGAGCTGGCGGGGTTGGGCTGCGCCGCGGAGCTGGTCAGCCTTGCGGCCTGCGATACGGCCATGGGGCAGCTCAGCCGGGGTGAAGGGCTGGTCGGTCTCGGCCGTTCATTCCTGCTGGCCGGGGCGCGCAACGTTCTGGTGTCGCTGTGGCGCATCGACGATGCGGCGACCTCCCGGGTGATGGATCGGTTCTACGGCGATCTCGCCGACGGCCGGCCGATGGATAGCGCCCTGGGGCGGGCCCAGAAGGATTTACGGCGGCAGGTGAGCCGGCGCACGCTGGTGCGCGACGGCGAGGAGATCAGCTACGCCCACCCCTACTTCTGGGCGTCTTTCGTGCTGCTCGGGGGCAGCGCCGGCGATGCGAGTCTCCCGATCGGCGCCGGCGCGACCTCTCGTTCCACCCGCCCGCAACGCTGAGTTCGGTCGCGACCGCCGGATCGGCGTACACTCCACACGAAATCTATGCGACAAGAGCAAGAAGGGGTGCTGCCGACGGCGCCTGCGATCTTGCGGGGGGGATCTTTGAAAGACTTCATGCGTTGGGGTGCGGCCTGCTTGATGGGCCTGCTGGTGGTGGCGGGAGCCGTGGCTCAGCCGGCCGGCGATGACCGGATGAACGTTTCGGTCGTCGAGCGGGGCGGCCAGTACGAGCTCTGGGTGACCTCCCGGGATCTGGACGGCGC
>CAZBZH010000238.1:0-6837 GCA_964496265.1 uncultured Acidobacteriota bacterium
CCTGGATCGGCGAGGCGGTCGCGCTGGCCCGGGATATCGAAGCGCGGGACCTGCTGGCCACCCCGGAGCGGGTCGCCGCTTTTGATCGCCTGGTAGAAGAAACCCGCGGAGAGCGCCGGCTCGACCTGCTGATGGTTCAGGCCTGGCATTCGCTGACCACCGGCAATCCCGAGGAGATGTTGCCGAGGATCTCCAGGTATCGAACCGAGGCCGGCTCCAACGACTCGGCCTGGCATGCTCAAACCGGCGAGTTGATTGCCCTGCTCGGCGAGAGCATGGTCGAGAGCGAGCTGGAAGCCGCCGCCGTGGAGTTTGAGCGTCTCCTCGCGGGAGACCGGCTGGATCTGGACCAGCGCATCATCGCCGCCGGCTTTCTCGCGGTCTGCTACTCCTTCGCCACCGACGACTCGGAAGCCCTGGAGCCGATCAACCGGGCCCAGGCCTGGCTCGACCAGCAACCCGATGTCCATCCCTTTACCCGGGCCAGCTTCGCCAGCGCACGAACCCTGGTGATGATGGGTACCCGGGACTATCCCCGGGTGCTCAAGGCGATGCGCCAGGAGGTGGTGGACCACCAGGCGATGGAGCTGCCCTACGACGGCAGCAGTCTGCTCTACAACCTGGCGTTCATCCTCAACGAGGCGGAGGATCACGAGGCCGCCCGTGAGGTGGTCGAGATCTTCGACCGGGCCACCCTCCGCGCGGGCTCGGAGGAAGACCGCTTCTACGCCAAGATCCTCTGCGCCGGGTCCGCGCAGGCCCGGGAAGATGTCGCCGGTGAGCTGCAATGCCTGCTCGAAGCCGAGGAGTACCTGCACCTCGTGCCCGATCGCCGCCTATCGACCCTGCTGAACATTGCCGATCTTCACGCCCAACTGGGCCACGTCGACCAGGCCCAGGCTTACCTGGATCGGGTCCTCGCCGCCGAGGCTCCAGGCGAAGAGTTCAAGGATGCGATCGAGCTGGTGCGCCTGGAACTACTCCACGCCCAGCGCCGCTCCCGCGAGGCCTACGAGGGTCTGCGGGCGCTACGCAAGAAGGAGCATGTCGCGCGGGACGAGCAACTCGAGGTGTTCGCCGCCGAACTGAGGCGCATGTCCGAGGCGGACGAGGCACGGCTTGCCGAGCGCGAAGCCCTGCTCGAGCGGGAAGCGGCTCTGCAGGATCAGGTCATCGGCCGCCAGCGGACGATCGTCGCCCTGGCCTTTCTGCTGCTGTTCTTCGCCATGGGCTTCGCCCTGGTCCAGGCTCGCAACAGCCGTCGACTCAGGCGCGCCAACGCCGCGGCGCTGGCGGCGGCCTCGGCGAAATCGGAGTTTCTGGCGAACATCAGTCATGAGATCCGCACGCCGATGAACGGTGTGCTGGGGATGGCCGAGCTGCTGCAGGATAGCGACCTCAACGAGGATCAGCAGATGTATGCCGAGACGATCTACAAGTCGGGCTCGGCGCTGCTGACGGTGATCAACGACGTCCTCGACTTCTCCAAGATCGAAGCGGGGCGGATGGAGCTCGACCCGGTACCCACCGACTTGCACGCAGTGGTCGACGACGTCGCGGCGCTCCTATCCCGCGCCGCTGCGGACAAGAGCGTGGAGCTTCTCACTCGTATGGACCCGGCGTTGCCCCGGAGCGTCATGGTCGATGGGGGTCGCCTGCGCCAGGTCTTGACCAATCTGGTGGGGAACGCGGTCAAGTTCACCGAGCGCGGCCACGTGCTGCTCGAGGTCACCGGTCATTCCGACGGGTCCGAGGTGGAGCTACGCTTCCACATCCGCGACACCGGGATCGGAATTCCCCGGCACAAATTGGAGTCGGTGTTCGAACAGTTTACCCAGGCCGAGGGATCCACCACCCGCCGTTTCGGCGGAACCGGGCTGGGGCTTTCGATCACTCGCAGCCTGGTGGAGTCGATGGGCGGGCGAGTCAGCGTGGAATCGCGAGAGGGTGACGGATCGACCTTCACCGTGGAGCTGCGGCTTCCCACGGTCGCGCTGTCGGCTGCAGCGACGGACGTTGCCCGCCTTCCGGAGAGGGCGCGCATCCTGATCCTCGACGATCTCGAGGTCAGCCGGCTCATCTTCGAGGAAACGTTGAACAACTGGGGTCTCGAGTTCCAGAGCGTCCATGATCCGCAAGAGGCGCTGGAGTTGTTGCAAGACATGATCTCCTCGGGTCGGCCCGAGGAACGATTCGATCTGGTGCTCAGCGACTACAACATGCCCGGCATGGACGGAGCCCAGTGGGCCCGTGCGGTGCGACAGCACCCCGAGCTGGCCAGGCTCCCGATCATCATCACGACCTCCTCGGACATCGACGTGACCCGCCATGCCTTCGAGGGCATCGCGGTGAGCAGCGTGCTGGCCAAGCCGGTCCGGCAATCCCTGCTGCGCCGCGAGATCTCCCAGGCGCTGGGGGTCGCCGCGCCCGAGCAGGTGCCGGCACCGGCGACGGTGGTCGATGAAGCGCCACGGGTGATCGAGGACGGCGAGACCGTGCGGCTATTGCTGGCCGAGGACAATCCGGTCAACCGGATGATCGTCCAGCGCATGCTGGAACCCGAGCGTTTCGACGCGGACACCGTGGAGAACGGGCGGGAGGCGTTCGAAGCGGTCCGCGGCGGCGACTATGACCTGGTGTTGATGGACGTGTCGATGCCCGAGATGGACGGCGTCGAGGCAACCCAGGCGATTCGCGAGCTCGAGCGGGAACTGGGACGACCTCGCATGCCGATCATCGCCCTGACCGCCCATGCCATGGAGGGCGACCGGGAGCGCTTCCTCGACGCCGGCATGGACGACTATCTGACCAAGCCGCTGACCCGCGACCAGCTACGGGAAACCATGGCGCGCTGGACCGAGCGGCGGAAGTAGCCTCGGCTCACCCCCGAGGCTCGCCCATCGCGGGTCCCCTCCCAGAATCGGGACCGCTCTTCCTTGCCCTTTACCGCGGTCAGCGGTACTACTTGGGCACGCCGGTTCGACGAGCGCTTCCGGCCGCTCGATCCCGGCCGCTCGATCCACAATGCCCTGGGGGTCCCGTGAAGTCCAAGTACGCCATCGTTGTGCTCATCCTGCTGCTTCTTCCCGTTTCCGCCGCCGCCGACAGCGACCGGGAGGCCGCCCAGATGAAGAAGGCCGAGGCGGATCCCTACTATCGGACCCAGTCCGACTGGGACATCTCGGCCAACGGCCCGCTACCCCGCTGGCGCCTGGGGCCCGACGGGGAGAACGCCACGCCCCCTCCGGCCGCCGACCAGCGCATGACCCCCTACGCCATCGAGGTGCGGCAGACCGATCTGGCTCCCGACGCCTGCACGATCAGCTCGCCCCCGGAGTACGCCCCTCTCGACGGGGTGATGTACGAGTATCCCGGGGGGTGGCCCGACCTGGTGTCGGAGCTGGTGGCCGAGCTGACCGACGCGGCCTACGACGAGACCGCTTACGTGGTCGTGGCCGATACGGCGACCCGCAACGCGGCCGAGAGTGATTTCACCGCCGCCGGTGCCGATCTGGCCAAGGTCGAGTTCATCCTGGCGCCCAACAACTCGATCTGGATGCGGGACTACGGCCCGCACTTCATTCGCCAGGGGGGCTCGGACGCCATCGTCGACAGCCTGTACTACCCCACGCGGCCGCTGGACAACTTCGTCCCGACCCTGGCCGGCGACGATTACTTCATCCACCCGACCTACGACATTCCGCTCTACTACTCCGGCGGCAACTTCATGGCCTCGGCGGACCGCCAGGGTTTCGTTACGGCGCTGGTCCGCTCGGATAACCCGGGCCTCAGCGACCAGGTCATCGCCGATCTCTACAACAAGTACCAGGGCATCGATACCCTGCACATCTTCCCGCAGCTGCCGAGCTCGGTGGACGGCACCGGCCACATCGACATGTGGATGTACCTGGTCGACGAGAACACGGTGATCATCTCCGAGTTCCTGCCCGGATCCAACCAGGCCGCCATCGACATCACCAACGACGCGGTCCCCTACATGGAAAACCTGGGCTACACCGTCTACCGGGTGCCGGCGTTCAACGACAGCAACCCCAACGGCCCGGCGCACTACACCTACACCAATGCCTACCGGGTCAACGATCGCATCTTCATCCCCAAGTACGCCGACGGAGATCCCTCCTACGCCCAGTACGACGCCGACGCGCTGGCGGCCTGGCAGGCGGCGGCGGGCCCCGGCGTGACCATCGTGCCGATCAACTGCTACGACATCATCTGGGCCTCGGGGGCGATTCACTGCATCGTCAAGCAGGTTCCCCGCTACAGCGATCCGCTGCCCTCGGCCTGCACCACCTCCCCCTCGGGGGGCGGGCTGCTCGTGCCCAACTCGCAACACGAGATCACCTGGACCGCCACCGACGACGACAGCGTCGACAGCATCGACCTGTACTACTCGGTCGACGGCGGCGCGACCTACCCACCCTCTCAGTTGATCGCCTCGGGGTTAGCGGATGTCGGCAGCTACAGCTGGACGGTGCCTCAGGTGGAAACCGGCCAGGCCCGGGTCAAGGTGATCGCCACCGACAGCGACAGCAACATCGTAGAAGCCGAGAGCCTGCTCGACGTCGCCTTCGAGAGCGCCCGCCGCAGCCTCTACGACTTCAGCAGCGGTGCCGGGGTCGACCGCAGGATGTACGGCAACTCGACCAACGACTGGGCCGCTCTGGACGGCGTGCGGCGCCCGGCGGCGGCGAGCGCCGAGCTGTCCGCCGCCGACTACGCACGGATTTCGGCGTCCGACGCCACCGGGGGCGACGGCGACGCCAACCGCTACCGCAGCTCCACCCCGGGGTTCTTCGGCGAGTCGACGCACATCGTCGAGCTGGACATCGTCGAGGACCCGGCGCAGATCATCGATATCGAGTTGCGCTGGGAAGGCTACGGCGACAACGCCAACCAGACCGAGCTGTACGTCTGGGACTACGTGACCGGCCAGTGGTGCGACGGCGCCGGCAACTGCGGCGAGAACGCCTTCATGGACAACTACTCGGGCAACCGGGACGAGACCCTGTCCGGCAATATCCGCGGCGATTTCGCCCGCTACCTGGGCAGCGGAAGCCCGCTGACCCTGCTGATCTACAACGAGCCCTACGATTTCTTCGGCAACGCCACCTTCCACGACTACATCTCGGTGACGGTGAGCCACGATCCCTGCGCCGGTCCGGACCTGGATTTCGACGGCTGGGCCGATGCCTGCGACAACTGCATCGCCGCGATCAACGACGACCAGCTGAACGGCGACGGCGACCTGCGGGGCGACGCCTGCGACTGCGCCGTCGGTGACGCCACCGCGTACGCCCTGCCCGGCGAGATCGCCAACGTCTCCTGGCTGGCCGATCGGACCACCCTGGTCTGGGACTCCGGAGCTGCCGCCGCGGGCTCGGGCATCGTCTATGACGTGATGCAGGGAGTCATCGGAGAGTTCCCGGTGGGCGGCGGTGCCTCGGAGAGCTGCACGGGAAGCGGCCTGTCGGGGACATCGCTGGGTGGCCTGCCGGATCCGGCGGTCGGAAGCGCCGACTACTACCTGGTCCGCGGCGCCAACGTCTGTGGCACCGGGAGCTACGGGTTCGACTCGGATCTCCAGGAGCGGAGCAGCGGGGTCTGCCCGTAGCCCTCCCGGATAGTCGCGGTCCTCAGGCCTGTGTCCCCGGCCCCCGGGTCGGCAGTCGTGTCTTTCTTCTTCTGATTCCCCTAAAAGCTACAGGGGGGATCCCGTTCTTGAGATTGCCTCCCCGAGGCCAATCGGGTTAGTCTCGACCCAGCATCGATTCGGGTCGCACCATTTAGAGCAAGACTCCTCGCAGATTCCCCCACCGAATCGAGAGAGGACTGTGTGCGCTTTGCCGGCCGCTGCTCGTTAGGCGCAGTTGGAGGGGCCGGAAACCATGGGCACACAGCGGATGGGTGCAGATTTGGGCGCGCGGACCTCACGATCACCAATCGGGCGAGCACTGCTGGTGTTCGCGACCTCGCTGCTGTGGGTGTCGGTCCATGGGGCGGAGCCCGTCAATCCCTGCACACCCCGCATCGCCGCCGACCTCGCGCAACTGGTTGACGTGGCGGAGCTCGATCGAGCCGAGCAACTGGCGCGGGATCGGTTGGCCCAGGCGGAGCGCGGGCCCGATCGGCTCGACGTCGCGCGTTCCCTCGACGACCTCGTGGAGGTGCTGTTGCGCACCTCCGACGCCACCCGGGACAGCACCCTGGCCCACGCCTCCCGCGCGGTGGCGATCAAGGCCGAGGTCGATCCCCAGGCACACGGCGAACGGGCCCGAAGCGAGCTGCTGCTCGGTCGCATCGAGCTACTCCGCGGCAACTTCGCGGGGGCGCTGCAAAGCCTCGAGAACGCGCTGAAACAGCAGGAAGCATGCTCCGGCGCGGATGGGGCGGCGCTGATTCCGATCCTTCGTTCCATCACTCACACGTTGGTCGAGATCGACGAGCTGGCCCGGGCGGAGCAACACAGCATTCGAGTGGCCCGTCTGCTCGAGGGAACCTCCGGCGAGCTCGACATGGAGCGGGCGGCCCACGCCTACACCTACGCGCGACTGCTGATCGCGCTGGGAGACTACGACGAGGCGGCCCGGCAATACGAGATCGCTCGGGAGCTCATCGACCGGCTCAAGGGTCCGGGCCACACGCGCATGTTCTACGTCCATCAGGGTCTCGGGACGGTCAAGGGCCTGCAGGGAGACATGGCGGGGGCCATCGCCGCCTACGAGAGCGCTCTGGCGATCGCCCGGGCCACCGGGGGCGAGGCCCATCGCAACGTCGCCTCGGCGCTGAACGGGCTGGGATTCACCCTGCTCGAACTGA